>CAKROP010000048.1 GCA_934373375.1 uncultured Anaerosacchariphilus sp. | reverse complement strand
GTATGCGTCTACGGCCTCCATCAGCTCGTCGTACTCAGCGCCGTGCATCAGATGGGTCGGCTGTACAACCAGGTTCTTGACGCCGTTGGCAACTGCGCGATCCAGAGCCTGATCCATGTTGTCAATCGCCTCGCCGTCGCGGGCCTGGATATGGTTGATGATGATCTGTGCGGTAAAGGCACGTCTTACGGACCAGTCCGGATTTGCCTCTGCCAGAGCGTCCTCGATGCCCTTGATGTCAGCTACACGGCTGTCATTGAAGGAAGTACCAAAGCTTACAACCAGCAGCTCGTTCTCGCCGATCTCGTCCTGGTTTCTCGGGTCATCCTTGGAAGCATCTCCGGTATCTCTTCCGAAGTAATCCGGGTCAGCGTTCTCGCCCTCTACAAGCTCCTTCTGAGCGTCTGTCAGAGCATCCCATGCTTCCTTGGCTGCCTTGCAGTCCTCATCGGTAGTTTCGGTTCTCTCCTGAACATAGATCTTGTCAATCAGGGCTGCTACGTTGTCAGCTGCAGCCTGATCAGCGTCTGCGTCGTCTGCAGTCTCTTCTGCAGCGTCAGTGGTCTCCTCTGTAGCTGTATCAGCAGCCGGTGTCTCCGCCTTGCTGCCGCAGCCTGCCAGCATGGAAGCTGTCAGAGTGGTTACGCATAAGAGTGTTACAAGTTTCTTCTTCATCTTTCTTTTCCTCCCAAAAATATTTTACAGTTAAATGAAAAATATAAGAGCAGAGGGAGCTGAAGCAAAAATCCGACGATCGTTTCAGATCGCCGGATTGTCTGTCATTTGTCTCATATCTGTTCACTCTGCGCGCATCTAAAATAACGCTGCTGCGAACAGCTATATATATCCCCATTTGGCACTATCAATCCTCGTGATCCGGAATTTTCAAATTCCATGCGCCACAGTCTGGCAGGTCTCCTGGCTTACAGTACAATCGCAGCTTATCGTCTTCCCGATGGCTCAGTGACATAATGATAAGCTGCTTCTGTTTACAGTGACGAGATCGCGCAGGCCTTTCACCTGCTTCCCTATTCTCCGCTTTTTAAAGCGGCACCAGCTGCTTCTTATTTAATTCATATAACCTACACAAGCATTATAGCAGGGTTTCAGAAATAATCAACCGTTTTCTGCTATTTCGCCAGCTTTTTCATGAAAAGCAGGTAAGCCAGCAGAAGCACGATGCCTACCGGCAGAGAAATGACCGCAGACTGGGTAAATCCGGCCACGATATAGGTGATAAAGGAAATCACCGCCACGCTGACCGCATAGGGCAGCTGGGTTGATACATGGTTCACATGGTTACACTGGGCTCCCGCAGACGCCATAATCGTTGTATCGGAGATGGGAGAACAGTGGTCGCCGCAGACAGCGCCTGCCATACAAGCGGAGATAGCTACCGTCATCAGCGCCGGATGGGTAGTCTGAAACGCGTCTACCACAATCGGGATCAGGATACCGAAGGTTCCCCAGGAGGTACCGGTGGCAAAGGCCAGGAAGCAGCCAACCAGGAAAATGATGGCCGGAAGCAGAGCTACCATACCCTGAGAGCTGCTCTTAATCATGTTCGCCACGAACTCTGCAGCACCCAGACTGTCTGTCATAGCCTTCAGAGTCCATGCAAAGGTCAGAATCATGATGGCCGGAACCATGGCCTTAAAGCCCTCCGGGATACAGTTCATGCACTCCTTGAAGCCCAGGACTTTACGGCTCACATACAGCAGAATTGTGATGACCAGGGCGAAAGCGCTTCCGATGGCCAGTCCGATAGACGCGTCGCTGTTGGAAAATGCGGTTACAAAATCTGCGCCGTCGAAGAAGCCGCCGGTGTAGATCATGCCGATAACGCAGCAGATAATCAGGGAAAGAATCGGGATCAGAAGATCCTTTACGGTACCATTTCCCACATTGTCCAGAGCGTCCGCGTTGCCGTAAGGCCTGTCCGGAGTGGTGAACAGATCGCCCTTCTTCGCGTTGTCCTCATGCACCTTCATGGAGCCGAAGTCGATATTCAGAATCGCAATGGTAATCATCATAATGATGGTCAGAATCGCGTAGAAATTGTACGGAATTGCGCTGACAAACAAAGCCAGTCCGTCTTCGCCCTCTACAAAGCCGGTTACTGCCGCCGCCCAGGATGAAATGGGGGCAATGATACAGACCGGAGCCGCCGTGGCGTCGATGAGGTAGGCCAGCTTGGCACGGGAAATATTGTGCTTGTCGGTCACGGGACGCATCACGCTTCCCACCGTCAGACAGTTGAAATAATCGTCGATAAAAATCAGCACGCCCAGGGCTACGGTCGCCAGCTGCGCGCCGGTGCGGGTCTTGATGTGCTCGCCGGCCCACCGTCCGAAAGCCGCCGAGCCTCCGGCCCGGTTCATCAGGGACACAATGGCTCCCAGAATCACCAGGAATACCAGAATGCCCACATTATAGCTGTCGGACAGAACGCCTACGATTCCGTCCTCAAAGATGTGAAGCACGGTTCCCTCGAAGCTGAAGCCTGAGTAGAACAGGCCTCCCACCAGGATACCCAGGAACAGCGAGGAATACACCTCCTTGGTAATCAGAGCCAGAACAATCGCTACTACAGGCGGCACCAGCGCCCAGAAGGTAGCATACATCGCAGGTACATAATCCATTTTTAAAATCTCCTTCCCTCGAAAACAGTCGAAAAAAAGACCGTGAGCACATACTTCCCGACTGTACTCACGGTCTGAACTTTCCCTTCGACCTATGATAGCTCTCCACAGTCCTGTGACAGTCTGACGCATATTCTGCGGCAGCCCAGAAACCCATCCTTCGGAACGGATGAATCTCTTCGGCGGTCTTCCCTTTCCCGGCTGACTGGTTCCGACCTTATGTCAACTGATACTCCTGAAGCCCCGCGCCTCTATCATTTTCTAAAATTTCCTATGTGGCTATCCTACCACGAAATCGTAGGAAGGGCAAGTGTTTACTGTTCTTTTTTCAGTCTGTTTTTTAACTCCTCCCCTGCTTCCCTAAGCAGTTCGGGATTCTCAAACAAATCTGTAATGGAGCGCGCCATGGCTTTTGCTGTAACCTGGATACAGCGGTATCCGGCAGAAGAGCATGCCAGCTCTTTAAACTGCTCCGTATGACCGGAAATCTTATATTCCGGAAAGATGGTGATATAGGGATTACAAATCGGAATCTGATAGGACACATTTCCCAGATCCTCGCCTCCGAAATCCGAGGGCATGCCATCCAGCAGGGGTTCGCCCAGTGCCTCCAGTTCTTGTCGGCAGACGTCGGAAAGCGTCTTGTTGGGAATTCTTCCCAGATATCCTTCTGTAATCTCCACCTCTGCGGTGCATTCCATAGCCTGCGCGCAGCCCTGTGCGCATTCCTTTACGATATCCTCCAGCTTGTTCAGATTCTTTAAGGAAAAGCTTCGCAGGCTTCCGCTCAGACATACCCTGTCCGGAATCATGCCCGGCTGCGCTCCGCCTTCCGTCATAATATGGCTGACCCGCATGTCTTCTTCAAAATGCTGCTGCCAGAAGCCAATGGCGCTCAGATACAGGCTTGCCGCGCTTAAGGCGTTCCGGCCTCTGTCCGGATGGCTTCCTGCGTGAGCGGATATTCCGTGGAATGTGACCTTCACGCCCCGGCTCGACATACAGGCTCCCGCCAGCCGCGATTTATCACTTGTGGGATGCATCATAAACACTGCGTCCACATCGTCGAAAACGCCCTTTTCCAGCAGACGGATTTTCCCGCCGCCGCCTTCCTCCGCCGGAGTTCCTATCACCTTCACGGTTCCGGAATGTGTTTTCAGATACTCCTTTACTGCAGCCGCAGTCAGAATGGAGGAGGTACAAATCAGATTATGTCCACAGCCATGTCCCAGATTCTTTAAGGCGTCGTATTCCGACGCAATTCCTATGACCGGAGAGCCTTCCCCGTATACTGCCACATAAGCAGTATCCAGCTCCTCCACTCCGCGCTGCACCTGAAAGCCCTGGGCTTCCAGATAGTCGCACTGGGCTTTGCACGCCTTATGCTCCTCATAACCCAGCTCCGGATTCTTATGGATATAGAGCGCTATCTTCCACATTTCTTCCATATGGCTGTCTACGAAAGAATCCAGCATTTCCTTTTGAAACATTTCCATCACGCTCCTCCTATCCGAGGATACCGAAGAATCCTGCAACCATAGAGAAAATCAATACAAGAAAGATAACCTTGTTGTAATTGGATCCCTTATGTGTGAAATACCAGTAAATTCCAAAAATGCAGGCCAGCGGCAGCATACCCTTCAGAATCTGATCCAGAATATCCTGCAGAACGATCGGATCCGCATTCTTCATGGTGAACTGCAGCGGCGTAGATACCTTTACGTAGGAGCTGGACAGCGCGCCCATCATAAACAGGCCCATGGTACTGGCTCCTACTATGATATTGTTAATCAGACCGGATTTCATCAGCTTCATAACGGACTCTTTACCGAGCTTATAGCCAAACTTCAGGAAGGAATATCCGATGATAATGCAGAGAATCGGAACCAGGAACGGAATTGCCGCGCCCAGGGCATGACCCTGCATGGCAAAGGTACACGCAAGACCCAGGATAACCGGCTTTAAGGTACCATGGATCAGGGTATCTCCAATTCCTGCAATCGGTCCCATCAGACCGGTCTTGATACCGGTAATGGCCTCGCCCGGAAGTGCTGCTCCGTTGGCCTTTTCCTCCTCCATGGAGAGTACGATACCATGGATCATAGAGCCCGTAATACCCTCTGAATTGTAGAACTCAATATTTCTGGTCAGAGCCTCTTTAAAGCCCTCGTCATCATTTTTATAAAGCTTTCTCAGTGCCTTGGAAATCGCGTTGCAGAACGCAAGTCCCTGCAGACGATCGTATGAATTGGACAGCTCTGTGGTCAGCCACCAGCGCGCAAATACATTTTTCAAATCTTTTTTTGTTAATGTAACCTTTTCCTGATCTGCCATTAGTTTTCTGCCTCCTTCATTCCGTTAAAGATGGATAACATTGCGATACATGCTCCGAATACTGCCGCCGCCATGGTACCGATTCCCAGGTACTGGACCGCGAAAAATCCGATAAAGAAATACGGAAGCAGCTTCGGTTTTCCGATGGCTACAATGATAATGGAAAATCCCATTGCCGGAAGGATTCCGCCCGCTACAGAGAAGCCGGTTATAATCCATGCCGGCAGAATCTTCAAAAGATTCGCGATTGCGTCTGTTCCAAGCAGGGTCAGAATAAATACAGGTACAAAGCGGAGCAGAATGGTCAGAAGCTCCGGGTACAGGAAAGCCGCCTTCCACAGTCCCTTTGTATCACCCTCTACTACACATTTATCTCCCATCCGGACCCAGATGGAATTGGTGGTTCTTCGAATCTGATCCAGAAATACGCCAAGCACGCCAAAGGGTACCGCTACGGCTACCGCCGCATTCGCGTCGATTCCCGATTTCAGGGCGATGGGCAGGGCGATAACCGCAGCCAGAGCCTGATCCGCCGGCGCATTTCCGCCGGTCATAATAATACCCAGGTAAACCAGCTGAATCGACGCTCCGATCATCAGGCCCGTAGGCACGTCTCCCAGGTACAGGCCTACACAGAAACCGATGAAAATAGGGGAACCGAGCGGCGCCGTCATGGTGTATCCCATTCTGTTCGTTCCCATAAAATATAAAACTCCACATAACAGGGCTAATCCGATATCCATAATCTTCTTCTCCTTCGTCTGATATTAATCTACTTTAAAATCATTCTTTGCCAACACTTCTTTGAATTCCATTTTTCCTTCTTCCGGTACCTGATGCAGATAAATGTGAACGCCTGCTTTATCCATCTCGTTCAAAAGTCCCGCATCGTGGTCATTCAGCGTGATCGGGCCGAACACCACTTTGCGTCCGGGAGCGCTTCCCAGTCCGCCAATCTGAATCTCCTGGAACGGGAATCCCTTTTTATACGCTGCATATACCTGATCTACATTTTTGAAAAGGACCAGGGTTCTTCCATTGGAAAAGGTATCGTTGTTCCATTTTTCCACTGCCTGCTCCACCGAATATACATGAACCTTTGCCCCCGGAGGCGCGCTCATCTCATATACACTTGACATAAAGGAATCTGCAGATAATGCATCGTCCACAATTACAATTTCTTTTCCCATGATCTGTCCGAACCACTTTGTAATAACCTGTCCATGAATCAGTCGAAAATCGATTCGAACCAATTTGATATCTGCCATTGCTTAACCCTCCTTATTTCTTAATGTTTCCATCAGCTTTTCTTTTACATCTACACAGCTATTGCCGTGCGCCGCCATAATTTCTTTCTTCAGCCGGCCGGGCTCCAGTACTTCCAGCTGGGAATAGGCTTCTATCAGCATCGGGAGATTCAGTCCCGATACGACTTCTATATTGTCCTTTCCGCACAGCGACGCGAGCATATTCGACGGGGAGCCGCCATACAAATCTGCCAGACAGAGGAATGCCGTATCCTCCTGCTCTTCCACATAATCCTGAATCTGCTGTCTGTACTCAAAGGGATCCATTCCCGGCAGCAGGGAAAATGCTTTTGCGTGCTCCATCGGTCCGATAATCATCTCTGCCGAACGAATCATCTCTTCTCCAAACCGTCCGTGCGTACATACCAGAATCTGATTTTTCATACATGCCTCCTAATTCTTCGTTACGATCTCATGTTCTCCTTTTCCTTTGATGACCCTATTCTAGCAGAAAAATATTTTTTTGTAAATAGCTTTAATTAAAAAAATATTTTATTTTAGTTGTTTTTTTCATTTTTCTCAGCTATAATAAAAATCAGCTAATGATTATTCACAATTTCAATAAAGGAAAAAGGGCCATGTCCATCAAATCTAAAATAAAAAGCATTTACCGGGATTGCAGCAAAACAGAACAGACCATTGCTGATTTTATCCTGGACAACACGAAGGCTGTTTCAAAAATGACCATCAACGAGATCTCATCTTCTCTGAATATTGCCGACTCTACTGTATTTCAGTTTACAAAAAAATTGGGATATAAGGGATTTCGGGATTTTCGAAATGATCTGCTGACGGAAGAATTTGATCCGGAAATTTCCGTTCATGAAAATATCAAAAAAGAGGATTCCCCTCTTACGATTGCGCAGAAGGTCTTCTCTTCTACCACCCAGTCCTTGAAGAGCACACTTGATGTTCTGTCGGAGGAGGCAATCACCAAGGCCGCCGCGCTCATTCTGGACTGCAACACCCTGCATCTGTTCGGAACCGGCGGCTCGAATATCGTCTGCTATGACGCCTATCACAAGTTTCTGCGCTCTCCTGTTCACGTACAGTATATCGAAGATTTTCATATGCAGCTGATGAACGCAGCTCTTTCCGGTCCCGGGGATTGCGCCATCATAGTCTCCCATTCCGGATTGACCAAGCAGATGATTATGATTGCGGAGGAGCTTAAGAAAAATAAAGTAAAGATCATTCTGATTACAAGCTACCTCATCTGCGAACTGTCCCGTTACGCGGACGTGGTTCTGGTATCCATGGCCGATGAAACCCAGTATCGGACGGAATCTCTGTCCAGCCGGATTTCCCAGCTTGCCCTGATTGATACGCTTTTCACCATTACCATGTTCCGCAAGGAAAAGGAAACCAATACGGTTTTACATAAAATACGTGAAACCATCAATCAGACAAAAGAGTGATCCGCCGCCGGATCACTCTTTTAGGTTCTTATATTCTGTTGTTCTGCAGGCTCATGACACTTCCCCGCAGTAATTCCGCGCAAAGATTTCCTTTACCTCCGCCGGGTACTCTGTCTGTCCCAGCGCCCACATCATTTTCGTCACAATGGCTTCCGTAGTCATATCGCGGCCCGGAATGACGCCGCAGTCCAGAAGCTTGCGGCCCATCTCATAGAGGGACAGATCGCTCTTCTCATAGAGACACTGGCTGCACACCGCAATGCTGACCCCATGATCCGTCAGCTTCTTCAGCTTGGGAAGGAGATTCCGCCGCTCAAAATGGGGGTCGCCCATAATCTTATCGTCAAAGGCCATCATCACCCCGCTCAGGCCTGCGTCCAGCGCCGCAAAGGCCGTCTGCAGGTTCCGCTTGGCGTCGGTGAACATCTGGCCGATGGGAACCTGCGCTCCGGTCAGCACCACCAGCTTCGTCAGGCTCTGCAGCTCCGCCACCGAAAGCCCTCTGAACAGATATCCCTTGTTGGGAATCTTGTCCAGGAATCCCTCCATACAGAGGTAATTCAGCGCCTCCCGGGACGGCGTCTTGCTGACGCCGAACTTTTCCGAAATCTCCGCCTCGGTAATCATATCATTTTCCTCATAAACCCCGTTGATGATATCCTCCCGCAGAGCCTCGAGGACTTTTTCTGTCATAGACTGCCGTTTCGCCATAATGAGCCTCCTGTATCTTAAGTCTGCCTGTTGTTTTTGGAATATCAATGATATATCACTGATATTTGTATCAGTACACCCGGAGATTTTCTGTGTCAAGTGGAAAAGCCTGTTCCATCGGAATTTCCTGTTCCATGAAAAAGCCGCAAGTACAACTTGAGTTGTACTCGCGGCTTGAGCAAGTTTTTAAATAATTTTTTGTATAAGCGGAATTACCTCTCCAAGATTTTGCATCTGCCAATTTGACAATTTTCTCATTTCCTCTGTCACAGGCTGCAGGTCAGGTACCATACAACTGAGAAATCCTCCCGCGTGTGCGGCCCGGATTCCATGATAGCTGTCTTCCAGAACAAGTGTATTCCCCGGTTCTGTACCCAGCTTCGAAGCTGCTGTCAGGAAAATTTCCGGATCCGGCTTGCTCTTTTCTACCATATTTCCACATATTACCACTGAAAAATATGAGGTGATTCCTGCAATCTCCAGATATCTCTTTACCAGTTTTTCTTCACAGGATGTACCAAGCGCCATAGGTATCTTCTGGCTCTGAAGAAATGTAAGAAGCTCATCCAGGCCTCTTTTTTTGGGTAACCCGTTTTCTTTTATGTAGAGATCAACAAGCTTCTGCCTCTCTGCGCGATAATCCCAGTAATCAAACTCCTCACCAAACCGTTTCTTATACGCGCGTTCCGCCATACTTGCATTCACTCCCATTAAATCGGGCATTCCTGCTTTATAATCCACACCGCGCCTTTTACCAAGCTCCTGAATGGACCACATTGCCAGCTTTTCCGTATCAAACACCAGGCCATCCATATCAAAAATAACGCCCTGTATCTTCATTTTCAGCATCCTGTCGGCTTAAATCTATCGTAACGAAGCGCTGACACATCAATACTCGTCGACTGTCCCAGGACAATCTCGCTCACAACTTTTCCGGCAGCCGGTCCGATCGCAAAACCATGGCCTGAAAAGCCACATGCAAGCACAAGTCCCGGAACCTCTTCCATTTCCTGAATAATCGGCAGCTTATCTACCATGGAGTCAAGCCATCCGGCCCACTGACGTACAATTTTTACATTTTTTAATGCAGGTACAAACTGTCCCACAATACGAGCTTTATCAATGGCATTTTTATTGGTACACATGGGCTTATCATCATAGCATTCTTCGTACCGCTCCAGATTGGTATTGCCTCCGAAAATAAAGCTTCCATGATTTGTCTGATGACCATAAAAATCACCATTTGCACAGGAAATGCGGGTTCTGAACATTTTAGGCTGCACTTCCGTAATGATACATTCATCCACACGCTTTAAAAATGGGATCCAGATACCTACCGTTTTTGCGATTCTCCGGGAATTAAATCCTGCTGCCAGGACAATATGTTCCGCCTCATATACATTTCCATTTTCTGTAATGACTCTTCTGGCTCTTCCTTTATACTTCTCCAGAGAAACCACATTTTCTCCTGTAATGTACTCGACTCCCAACCGGCGGGCCGCGCGATAATAAGCAAGTGTCGTAATCATAGGATTGGCGTATCCATCGAGTTCACACCACACAGCCTTATCGACATAATCTGAAAGATAGGGACAGATTTCCCTTGCTTCCCTGCCGTCTATAAGTCTGGATGGCACACCCGCTTTCTCATTTTTCTTTAATAATCCCTCGCAGGATTTTATCTGAGTCTCTCCATGAGCCATCGTAAGAGAACCATGCACCTCATACTCCAGATCTGCGCCAAGCTCTTCTCCCAGTGTTGGCCAGATATTTTTTATCGCCATTGCTGCAAAATCTGATTCCGGAGCAACACGGCCGCTAAGACGGACTCCTGCTCCATTTCTGCTGGAAGCGCCGTCCCCAATATTTCCGTATTTTTCCAAAACAATGACCTTTTTCCCCTGTTTTGCGAGTTCGTAGGCTGTGGAG
>CAKROP010000047.1 GCA_934373375.1 uncultured Anaerosacchariphilus sp. | reverse complement strand
TGTCTTATCAGTGCTTTGTGGGCCGTCCGTCGTTACAGTACGTAACGCTCATTTTTCTCGACGACTATCTTAACCCAATGCTCTCCTACGTAACGGGAGTTAGCACGAATTGTATCGCGGCTTTCAACGATGCAGTTCTCTATGTAAGTATTATCGCCGATATACACTTCGTTGAGAATAATGGAGTTCTTAATCACACAGTTATTCCCCACGAACACTTTCTTAAATAAAATGGAGTTTTCCACAGCTCCGTTGATGATACATCCGCTGGATACCAGGGAGTTCTTCACGTCTGCCCCCGGATTATACTTGGCCGGAGGAAGATCCAGCACCTTGGAGTATACGTCCGGATAGGTCTTGAAGAAGTATTTGCGGACATCCGCTTTCAGGAAGTCCATGTTGGTCTCGTAGTAGGACTCTACGGACGCGATGTTGCTCCAGTAGTCTGTGGTGCGGTATGCAAATATTCTCTTCAGGTTCTTATAACGAATCAGGATGTCGCGTACGAAGTCGTAGCGATCTTCCTGGGCACATTTCTCTATGAGCTCGATCAGCTGTCTTCTGCGGATGACATAGATACCGCAGGAAATGGTGCTTTCCTGGGTCTCCACCGGCTTCTCCTCAAACTCGGTGATCCGGCCTTCTTCATCTGTCTTCAGCACGCCGAAGCGTGATACGTCAGTGTCTGCCGGCATGTCCTTGCAGACTACAGTGATGTCCGCTTTCTTCTCGATGTGATATTCCAGTACCTTATTGTAGTCCATCTTGTAAACTGCGTCTCCGGACGCGATGACTACGTACGGCTCATGGCTCTTCTTGAGCCAGTCCAGATTCTGGTAGATGGAATCCGCGGTTCCGCGGTACCAGGAGCTGTTGTCCGCAGTGATGGTCGGTGTGAAGATATACAGGCCGCCCTGCTTTCTTCCGAAATCCCACCACTTGGAGGAATTCAGGTGCTCGTTCAGGGAGCGCGCGTTATACTGAGTCAGTACCGCGACTCTCTGGATATGAGAGTTAGACATATTGCTGAGCGCAAAGTCGATGCCGCGATAGCTTCCTGCCACGGGCATAGCCGCTACTGCACGCTTGTTGGATAACTCTCTCATTCTGTGATTATTGCCGCCTGCAAGTACAATTCCTATCGCTCTCATTACCGTTCACCTACCTTTATCAATGTCTCGCCGCTTGCCAGTACGCCTTCGTTGTAATCATCCGGCGTGGTATCTCCTGCGATAGCGGTATTCTTTCCTATCTTTACATTCGGCGGTATGTAGGAATTCTCGCCAATGGTGACCAGTCCGAAGGAATAGATCTTCGGCTGTACCTTGTTCGGAACCTCTTCACCGATTCCCATCACTACGCCGTCGGAGATCTCGACTTCCTCCGCGATAATAGCCTTGTCAATGGTACAGTTTTCACCGATAGTTGTATTCTTCATAATAATGGAGTCGCGCACCACGGTTCCCTTTCCAATGGTAACGCCTGCACCGATCACGGAATTGTATACATCTCCGTAAATCTCGGCTCCTCCGGTAATCAGGCTCTTTTCGATCTTCGATTCTGCAGATACATACTGGGGCGGCACTGCGTCACTCTTGGTATAAATCTTCCAGAATTCTTCATAGAGGTTAAACTCCGGAATGATATCAATGAGCTCCATATTGGCTTCCCAATAGGATCCTAAGGTTCCTACATCCTTCCAGTATCCGTTGAACTCAAACGCAAACAGACGGTTTCCATTGTCGTGGCAATACGGAATGATATGTTTTCCGAAGTCACAGTTTGGCTGGCTGGAAAGCTGAATCAGCGCGTTCCGTAAAATCGGCCAGCTGAAAATATAGATACCCATGGATGCCAGATTGCTTCTGGGATGCTCGGGTTTCTCTTCAAACTCTGTGATCTGGTTATTGTCATCGGTGATCATGATGCCGAAACGACTGGCTTCCTCCATGGGTACCGGCATAACCGCGATGGTTACATCGGCATTATTCTCCTTGTGGAAATCCAACATTACTTCATAATCCATCTTATAGATGTGGTCTCCGGAAAGGATCAGCACATAATCCGGATTATATGTATCAATGTAATCCAGATTCTGGTAAATCGCATTCGCTGTTCCGGTATACCATTCGCTGTTTGTACTCTTTTCATATGGCGGGAGTACGGTTACGCCGCCCACATTGCGATCCAGATCCCACGGCATTCCAATTCCGATATGGGTGTTCAGACGCAACGGCTGATACTGCGTCAGAACTCCGACCGTATCTACTCCTGAATTAATGCAATTGCTCAACGGGAAATCAATTATTCTGTACTTTCCACCGAAAGATACAGCGGGCTTCGCTACTTTCGCAGTTAAAACCCCAAGGCGGCTTCCCTGACCGCCAGCCAGCAGCATGGCTATCATTTCTTTCTTAATCACCTAATCACCTCTTGCCCAAATTTTTCCTTCATGTCCCATCATTCTGTCCAAACAGTGACAAAATTCCCTCCCAGTCCGTCACTGGTTTCTAACATATTATACCATACCCTTTGTAAATAGTGAACATGAAATTGGAAAATTTTGATTTTATTTTAAACATTTTGCGACAGCTTTTTTAGAATTTCTTTGACATATTATCTATAATGTATTAAAATCCTGTTAATTTCTTGTTTATTATTCATATTAAAACGCTATGATAACATCATTTCCCCTGTCTTTTCATAAAATGAGGGTATGTTTTTTCCTCTTATTTCCAATTCAGCGTTATGCAGATCGCACAAAGACGATTCCGGCAAGCCTAATCTTGCCAACTTTCCGCTCTAATGCTATACTATTGCTGTAAAAATTGCGACAGGGAATCTCTGGGAAACAAGGTGATATGCCGCAGCAAAACTTAGAAAAAGCAAGGATGTGTATAGTATGTATCAACTTCATTTTCATAATCCGGTACCCATTCATTTCATCGGCATCGGCGGCATCAGCATGAGCGGCCTGGCTGAGATTTTACTGAAGGAGAGCTTTCCGGTCTCCGGATCCGACAGCCATGCTTCCGAGCTGACCGATCATCTGACCCGGCTTGGCGCGCAGATCAGCATCGGCCAGAAGGCTTCCAATATTCCCGCAGACTGCGAGGTCGTCGTATACACGGCTGCCATTCACCCGGACAATCCGGAATTCGTGGCAGCGAAGGAGCGGGGGATCCCCATGCTTTCCCGGGCGGAGCTTCTGGGACAGCTGATGCGCAATTACAAAAAAGCCATTGCCGTATCCGGTACCCATGGCAAAACCACGACCACTTCCATGATTTCCACGATTCTGCTGGCCGCGGACGCGGATCCCACCATTTCCGTGGGCGGCATTCTGCCTGCTATCGGCGGCAATATCCGGGTAGGAGGCTCCGAGACCTTCCTGACAGAGGCCTGCGAGTATACCAACAGCTTCCTGCATTTCTTCCCGACCATCGGGATCATATTAAATATAGAAGAAGACCATATGGATTTCTTCAAGGATCTGGCGGATATCCGTCATTCCTTCCACCGGTTTGCGGGACTTCTTCCGGAAAATGGTCTGTTGATCATCAACAGTGATATTGAGAATTATCAGGAGATTACCGATGGACTGGCCTGCCGCGTGGTGACCTTTGGCTCCACCGCCGAAGCAGATTATCATGCGGAGCATGTGACTTATGACGAGTCAGCTCACGCCACCTTCCGTGTAATAAAGCACGGCAAACCGGGGCAGGAATACCATCTGAACGTACCGGGCGCACACAATGTGCTGAACGCCCTGGCTTCCATCGCTCTGGCGGATTCTCTCCACATTGCACCTGAGATCATCCGCAAGGGTCTTATGAACTTTTCCGGCACAGATCGCCGGTTCCAGTATAAGGGCGAGGTGAACGGCTTTACCATCATCGATGATTACGCCCATCATCCGACGGAGATCAAGGCGACTCTCCACGCGGCACAGCATTATCCCCACAGGGAGATCTGGTGCGTGTTCCAGCCCCACACCTACACCCGGACCAAGGCCTTCTTCAACGACTTTGCGGAAGCGCTGACCCTGGCCGATCATGCGGTGCTGGCGGACATCTACGCGGCACGTGAGACCGACACCCTGGGCATTAGCTCAAAGCAGCTGGCTGACCGCATCCGTGAACTTGGCACTGACGCCTATTATTTCCCGACCTTTGAGGAAATCGAGAAATTTTTATTGGAAAAATGTATGCACGGCGACCTGTGCATAACTATGGGTGCCGGAAACGTGATAGATATCGGCGAAGACCTGCTTCGCAAATAAGTTATCCACATTATCCACATGCTTTTTGGTGTTTTTCCACCGAAATGCATGTGGATTTTTTTGTGGACAACCTGTTTACATAAGAATCACGCGATTTCTTATGTAAATCAGCTGTTTCTGCCTGTTTTACAGGCTTTCCGGGACTTTTGGATCCCTTTTCCAGGTTGCAAATAATATTTTTCCACAAAGTTATCCACATTATCCACATTTTTGCTTATACACATCCCCTGCGGGGTTCCTGTTAAAAAAAGCCTGTTCTCTTTTTTTTGATTCTATGCTACAATATAGGAGCTTGAAAAGAACGTGAACACTAACATTTTTTGATTCAGGAGTGCAGCATGAGCGGATTTATTTTACAGGGGGACGGCGACCACGGACATACCCTGGTGTCGAATCTTTTTCTGGACAATTACATGCCGGAAGCCAACGGCGAATATGTGAAAATCTATCTCTATCTTCTGCGCTGCCTGAAGTCAGACACCCAGGAGCTTTCCATCGAGCTCATTGCCAATAAATTCGAAAATACCGAGAGCGACGTGCGCCGGGCATTGAAGTACTGGGAGCGGATGAAGCTTTTGAAGCTCCAGTATGATAATGCGGAGAATCTGACCGGGATACAGATTGTAAATGAGCCGGAGGCAAAGATGGCTGAGATTCCTGCTGCCGATCGCGCAGTCACAACCAGGTCAAAGCCGCAGCCGGCGCCTGCCGCTCCGTCTGCAATTTCCGCCGACTCTGCATCACCGACGACGCCCTCCGGCACTCTTCCCAAGGATCCTCTGACCCCCGACGAAGCCCAGCAGCTCCTCTTCATCTGCGAGCAGTATCTGGGCAAGCCCTTAAGCTCCACCGAGGTCAGCAAGATTCTGGATTTACACGATATCTTCGGCTTCAGTCCGTCCCTGATAGAATATCTCGTGGAATATTCCGTATCAGGCGGACACAAAAGCATCCATTACATAGAGGCAACGGCCCGTGCCTGGCATCAGGCCGGCTGCACCACCGTAACCCAGGCCAGGGAACAGGTGACCATCTATAACCGGGCTTATTTCAAGATTCTGAAGGCCTTCGGCATCGCCGGACGCAATCCGGTGGACGCGGAGATCGCCTGTATGGATAAATGGCTCAAGGACTACGATTTCTCTCTGGAAGTGATTTCCGAGGCCTGCAGCCGCACCATGGCAGCCATTCACCAGCCAAGCTTCCCCTACACGGACAAGATTCTGGCATCCTGGAAGAAGCAGGGTGTGAAGTCCTTAAACGATATCCAGAGTGCCGACCGGAACCGGAGCGACCGGAAGTCTCAGATGGAACCCTCGTCCACGACTCCCAAACGGCCCGCCGCGCCCAACCGCTTCCATAATTTTCAGGAACGGGACTATGATTTCAAAGAGCTGGAAAAGCAGCTCATTAACCAATAACCGGAGGACGCCTTATGTCTCTTATGAACACCCAGTATGATTCCATCATGCGCATGTATGCAGCCCGGCAGGCCCGGAGCCGCCAGGAATATGAAGCGCGCATGGAGCAGCTTCAGAAGGATATCCCGGAACTGTCTGCTCTGGAGGCCGATATTACAACCTGTCAGGCCGCTCTGGTACGCTCTGCGGTAGAAGACGCGCCGTCCCGCAGGGACGGGCTCAAAAGCCGTCTGAAGGCCCTTCAGGAGCAGCGCAGCGCCCTTCTTTCTGCCCACGGGCTGACGCCGGAGGCGATGAAGCCTGTCTACGTCTGCCCGGACTGTCAGGACACCGGCTTCATCGGCGCGGAGAAATGCCATTGCTTTCTCCAGGCCGAAATTGATTTATTATATCATCAATCCAATTTAAATGATGTTTTAAAGCAGGAAAACTTTGACACTTTCTCCTATAACTGGTATGATGGCGATGACAGGGATTCCATGCGCCGCACCGTGGCGGAAGCCCGGCTCTTCATTGAGAATTTTGATAAGCAGTTTCAGAATCTTCTGCTTCTGGGCGCCGTGGGCACCGGCAAGACCTTTCTCTCTAACTGCATTGCCAGGGAGCTCATGGACAGCTGCCATTCCGTTGTCTACCTGACTGCCTTTCAGCTCTTCGATATGCTGTCGAAAGCAGCTTTTGGAGGCGAGCGCAGCGCGCAGAATTACCAGCAGACCTACCCCTATCTCTTTGACTGCGACCTGCTGATCATCGACGATCTGGGCACGGAGCTGCCGAATTCCTTTACGGTATCCCAGTTTTTCCTGTGTATCAATGAACGGATTTTGCGTAAAAAATCCACGCTGATTTCCTCGAATCTGGATATGGAGGCACTCCGCAGCATCTACTCTGAGCGTACCCTTTCCCGGATCATCAGCAGCTACACCATCCGGCAGCTGCCCGGAAGCGATATTCGAATCAAGAAAAAATTATATAACACTAACTCATAAATTTACGGAGGTAACAATTATGTTATTGCAGCGCAGCCAGCGTGTTCTCGAAACTATTCCCGTCGGGTCTCTGGGCCTGATCCCCTTAAAGAGCTGTGAGGAGCTTGGTAAAAAGGTCAACGACTATCTGGTCGAGTGGCGTCACAGCAACGATCTGGAACACAAGTCCAACATCGCCTTCACCGGCTATGAACGCGACTCCTATCTGATTAAGGCTTACACACCCAGGTTTGGTTCCGGAGAAGGAAAGGGCTCCATCAAAGCTTCTGTCCGTGGAAATGACCTTTATCTGATGGTGGATGTGTGCAATTACAGCCTGACTTACAACCTGTACAATTACACCAACCACATGTCCCCGGACGACCATTTCCAGGATCTGAAGCGCGTCATCGCTGCCATCGGTGGAAAAGCCCGCCGTATCACCGTAATTATGCCCTACCTCTATGAGAGCCGCCAGCATAAGCGGAGCTCCCGTGAGTCTCTGGACTGCGCGCTGGCCCTGCAGGAGCTGGTTGCCATGGGCGTTGAAAACATTATCACCTTCGAGGCGCACGATCCCCGTGTCCAGAACGCTATCCCCCTTCACGGCTTTGAGACCGTGACTCCGGCTTATCAGCTGGTCAAGGGCCTTCTGAACAGCACACCGGGCCTGCAGATCGACAGCAATCATATGCTGGTCATCAGCCCGGACGAGGGCGGTATGTCCCGCGCTGTCTATCTGGCCAACGTGCTGGGTCTCGATATGGGTATGTTCTACAAGCGCCGGGACTACACCCGTGTCGTAAATGGCCGCAATCCCATCGTAGCACATGAATTTCTGGGCTCCGATATCGAGGGCAAGGATATGATCATCGTGGACGATATGATTTCCTCCGGCGAGAGCATGATTGAGGTTATGAAGGAGCTGAAAAGCCGCGGAGCCAACCGCATCTTCGTCTTCTGCACCTTCGCCCTGTTCACCAACGGACTGGCGGAATTTGACAAAGCCTTCGAGGAGGGCCTGCTGACCAAACTATTCTCCACAAATCTGGTATACCAGACGCCGGAGCTCTTGAGCCGCCCCTATTATGTAGACTGCGACATGAGCAAGTACATCGCCCTGCTCATCGATACCCTGAACCACGACGTATCTATCAGCGATCTTCTGGACCCCTACGACAGAATCCAGGCGCTGCTGACACGGTACCGGAATGGGGAGCTGCATAAATAAACCGAATCAAAATCGGGAGCTGCATCGCAGCTCCCGATTTTAATATCTTATTTAAACTTTGAATCTGTAGCCAACGCCCCATCGCCGTGCGCGCAGCACTTTATTCCTGCGGAGCAGGACTATATGGGGCACGTTTTATTAGACTTTAAAGCGATAGCCAACGCCCCATATAGTCTCAATATACTGCGGCTTCGCCGAATTCACCTCGATCTTCTCCCGAATCTTCTTAATATGCACGGTCACCGTTGCGATGTCACCTACAGAATCCATATCCCAGATCTCCCGGAACAGCTCTTCCTTGGTAAATACATGGTTCGGATTCTCCGCCAGGAAGGCCAGCAGATCAAACTCACGGGAGGTGAAATTCTTCTCCTCGCCGTTGACCCAGACCCGGCGGGCGGTCTTGTCGATCTTGATGCCGCGGATCTCGATGATGCTGTTCTCCTTCACATTGCTGCTCACCAGGCGCTCGTAGCGGTTCAGATGAGCCTTCACGCGGGCTACCAATTCACTTGGGCTGAAGGGCTTCGTCATATAGTCGTCCGCGCCCAGACCCAGACCACGGATTTTGTCAATATCATCCTTCTTGGCCGAAACCATAATAATCGGAATATTCTTCATTTCCCGAATCTGACGGCAGATTTCAAAACCGTCCACGCCCGGCAGCATCAGATCCAGAATCACCAGATGGAATTCCTCTTCCAAAGCCTTTTTCAGGCCGCTGGTGCCATCCGAAGCAATCTCCACCTCAAAGCCGCTCAGCTCCAGATAATCCTTCTCCAGATCCGCAATGGCCTCTTCATCCTCTACAATCAAAATCTTACTCATGTTGCCGGTACCTCCTGATATTTTCTAAGAACAAAGTACATAACTGTTCCTGTATGTTCCTTACTTGTGGCCCAGACCTTTCCGCCATGATCCTCGATGATCTTCTTCACGATGGACAGTCCGATGCCGCTGCCGCCCTTGGACGAATTGCGGGACGCGTCGGTCCGGTAGAACCGGTTGAAGATCAGCGGCAGATCCTTGGTAGCGATACCCTTGCCGTTGTCCTCGATTTCCACCTGGACGAAATCGCCCACGTCCTTCACGCGGATATTAATGTAGCCCTTGGGCTTGTCAATGTATTTAATGGAATTGCTGACGATATTATTGATGACACGCTTGATCTGCTCCGCGTCGGCGATGACCTGCACGTCCTCATCCACATAGTTGAAATAAGCCAGCTCGATATTCTGTTCCTCCAGCTCCAGGGAAAGCTCCTCTACACAATCCGCAAAGTAAGCATTCACATTAATCCGGTCAAAGGTGTACGGAATCCGGTTCGTATCAATCTTGGAATAGAAGGTCAGCTCATTGATCAGCCGCTCCATGTCATTGGCCTTATTGTAAATAGTACGGATGTACTTTTCCTGCTTCTCCGGCGTATCCGCCACACCGTCCATGATGCCCTCCACGTAGCCCTTGACCGCCGTGATAGGCGTCTTCAGATCATGGGAAATATTGCTGATCAGCTCTTTATTCTGCCGCTCGGACTCCAGCTTCTCCTCAGCGGATTCCTTCAGGCGCCGCCGCATTTCCTCAAAGTCCGTACAGAGCTCGCCGATCTCATCGTCGCCGCCCGCCGGCATCTCAAAATCCAGATTGCCGTCGGTAATCTTCTTCGTGGCCACCTGCAAATGGTGAATAGGGGTAACGATACTCTTATAAATCCAGGCCGTCAGAATCAGGCTGGTGAATATCAGAATCATGACCAGCACCAGCACGCTGTCCGTTACCATAGATTCCACCTCGGGAATCATACTGCCGATGGACGTGACAATAAAGGCCGTTCCCCGGGTACCGTCGCCGAAGGAGAAATCCAACTGCTTCACCAGCGCCTGGAGATTGCCGCCGATGTAGGTTCCCACATCCTGGTCAGAATCGTGGGTTCGATAGTCCGGAAGATTGTCCAGCAGCTCCTGCCGGTCGGTCTCATCCTCAGTACCCACATAGATGTAATCGGTACCCTTCCGCACCACCAGGAAGGAATAGCGGGCTTCCAGATCCAGATTCACGGAATCCAGATAGGTGGTGTCCCCGAAGGCATCCGGATCGCTCTCAGCCTTCGCCTGCATCCCGGTATAAGCGTCCTTGGTAATCCGGCTCAGCATGGCCGGCGTATTGGACAGGGTCTCATAGCTGGCATTTTCCACACCGTAAAGCTTCTTGACCGCGTTCATCTGGTAACGGCTGATGCCGAAGAAGGCCAGCGAGGTGAACATAATCGGGGCCAGTATTAATATTAAAAAGGTAATCAGAAGTTTTGTTTTGAGTTTCATGATGAGCCCTCTTATTTTACAAATAATTACAGTTCTCCAGGGTATCCCCGGAACGTCCTGCGTTTTTATATAATCTCTTTTGAATATGGCTCCCTGCTTCAAATGCCATCCGACAGGATAAGTCTATTTTATTATACCATACTCCCCCGGCGGGCGCTTCGAAACTCTCTCAAAAAAATCTAAATTTTTTGTAAAACTTACTTGCAAAGTTAAATTCCACCCCTCTGTGGAATTTAATCCTGCAAAAAGCTATGTTCCCAAAGGTGGAATTTAATT
>CAKROP010000046.1 GCA_934373375.1 uncultured Anaerosacchariphilus sp. | reverse complement strand
TTTTTTTTGATCAGAGAATGTACAACGAGGACATCGACGGCAGTATTGCCCATGTGACCATGCTGGGTAAGCAGGGCATCGTGTCTGAGGAGTAGAAGGAGCAGATTATCGCAGGTCTAAAGGCGATTCGTCAGGATATCGCGGACGGAAAGATTGTATTCAATGTGGATGATGAGGATATCCATATGGGAATCGAGAGCCGTCTCATCGAGCGCATCGGGGACGTGGGTAAGAAGCTGCATACTTCCAGAAGCCGGAACGATCAGTGTCAGGTGGACATCCGTCTGTATCTGAGAAAAGAGATTTATGAGATTTTGAACAGCCTGTGTTATCTGGAGAGTGTCATTCTGGAGAAGGCGGAGAAGTACGCGGATCAGATTACCGTGGGCTTTACCCATTTGCAGCATGCGCAGCCCATTACCATTGGCTTTGTATTTATGGCTTATTTCCAGATGTTCAAGAGAGATATTGAGCGTCTGATGGATACCGTAGAGCGTCTGAATTACAACCCGCTGGGCGCCTGCGCCCTGGCCGGAACGACCATGCCGATTGACCGTCATCTGACTAGTGAGCTGCTTCATTTTAAAGCACCCACGGAGAATGCCATGGATACCGTCAGCGACCGTGACTACAGCCTGGAGTTTTTAAGCGACGCTGCTATCTCCATGATGCATCTGTCCCGCTGGGCGGAGGAGTTCGCATGGTGGAACTCTTCGGAGTTTTCCTATATCGCCATCGACGACAGCTTCTGCACCGGAAGCAGCATCATGCCCCAGAAGAAGAACCCGGATATGGCGGAGCTGATTCGTGGTAAGGTAGGCCGTGTATACGGCGATCTGATGCAGCTTCTGACCGTCATGAAGGGAACAGCCCTGGCGTACAATAAGGACTTCCAGGAGGACAAGGAGAGCGTCTTCGACGCCATCGACACCTGGAAAGCCACCATCGACATTTTCGCGAAGATGCTGGACAAGACCGAGTTCCGTATGGATCAGATCGAGAAGCAGCTGGGCAAGGGCTTCCTGAACGCCACCGATATTGCGGAGCATTTCGCAAAGCAGGGCATTCCGTTCCGTGAGGCGCACTCCATCGTGGGCCATATGGTAAAGACCTGCGAGAACAAGGGCTGCGATTTCGAGGATCTGACCGACGAGGATCTGCAGGCCATCGACAAGCGCGTGACCAAAGAGCTGCTGGGCGACATCAGCATCAAGAACTGCGTAGACGCCCGGGTATCCTTCGGCGGAACCGCTCCGTCCGAGGTACGCCGCCAGATCGAGGTGGGCAAGCGGTGGCTGAACAGCCTGGAGCGCTAAAAAAATGACGAAAAAATGGCAGAAAAATTAAAAAAGTACTTGCATTCTGAATCCCCGTGTGTTATCATACTAGACGTATGATCTCCACGGGGATTCTGCGCCTGTTTTTAAGAAACGGGTTTTGGAAGATTCGTGAGATCGGGAACAAGAAACGCCTTGTTTTTCGGCATTTTTCCACTTCAAAACCCAGTTGTGGAAGAGTGAAGAAGAACGAAAGATGTGAAAGGAGGATTTTTACGATGAAAGTAAGATCATCTGTAAAACCCATTTGCGAGAAGTGCAAAATCATCAAGAGAAAAGGTAGTATCAGAGTAATTTGCGAGAATCCGAAGCACAAGCAGCGCCAGGGTTAATTCCGCAGATTGTGATAATCTTGTAGAAACAATTAAGTATGAGCGGCTGGCTGTGATAAATCACGGCATTTCATATATATTTGTGAGCAGGAGATTATTCACAATGATATTGCTTAAAACGGAGAAATGCATACCGCAGAGTATCTGAAAGGTCGGATAAGATATCCGGCTGGATGCGAACTTTCGTATCCCATTTAGGAAAGTGTCAGCGGGCACCTATTAAAAAACGCCCGAACCCAATTTTTTATTAAATGGAGGAATAATCAAATGGCTCGTATTTCTGGTGTAGACTTACCAAGAGAAAAGCGTGTAGAGATTGGTCTGACTTATGTATACGGCATCGGCCGCGTAAGCGCAACCAAGATTCTGGAAGCAGCAAAGGTAAATCCGGATACCCGTGTAAGAGACCTGACTGACGACGAAGTCAAGAGAATCAGCGAAGTAATCGACGCTGACTACATGGTAGAGGGAGATTTAAGACGTGAGATCGCGATGAACATCAAGCGTCTGCAGGAGATCGGATGCTACAGAGGTATCCGTCATCGTAAGGGACTGCCGGTTCGTGGTCAGAAGACTAAGACCAACGCAAGAACTCGCAAGGGTCCGAAGAGAACAGTAGCTAATAAGAAGAAATAAGCATTGAGCACTTAGCGAATGCAAGATATGAAGAAAGTAGGTTAGTTTAAAATGGCGAAAGTTACAAAGAAAGTGACAAAAAAGCGCGTAAAGAAAAACGTTGAACGCGGACAGGCACATATTCAGTCATCTTTTAACAATACAATCGTTACTCTGACAGATACTGAAGGAAACGCTCTGTCATGGGCAAGTGCCGGTGGTCTGGGATTTAGAGGTTCAAGGAAATCTACTCCGTATGCTGCACAGATGGCAGCTGAGACTGCAACCAAGGCAGCTTTAGTACATGGACTCAAGACTGTAGACGTTATGGTTAAGGGACCGGGTTCAGGCCGTGAGGCAGCAATCCGTGCACTTCAGGCATGTGGTCTGGAGGTAACCAGTATTCGTGACGTAACACCCGTTCCGCACAACGGATGCCGTCCGCCAAAGCGTAGAAGAGTCTAATTTAGGAGGTACGTAAGTTATGGCAGTCAATCGTGTTCCGGTTTTAAAAAGATGTCGTTCCCTTGGTCTGGAGCCGACAGTATTAGGAATTGATAAGAAGTCCACAAGAGAGTTAAAGAGAGCAAACAGAAAGATGTCCGAGTACGGACTTCAGCTTCGTGAGAAGCAGAAAGCAAAATTCATCTACGGCGTACTTGAGAAGCCGTTCCGCAACTACTACAAGAGAGCGGACAGAATGAAAGGCCAGACAGGTGAGAACCTGATGGTTATCCTGGAGAGCAGACTGGACAACGTTGTTTTCCGTCTTGGTCTTGCGAGAACCAGAAGAGAGGCTCGTCAGATCGTTGACCACAAGCACATTCTGGTAAACGGCAAGCAGGTGAACATCCCGTCCTACCTTGTAAAGGCTGGCGACGTGATCGAAATCAAAGAGAAGTGCAAGGGCTCTCAGAGATACAAGGATATCGTAGAGGCAACTGCAGGAAGACTGGTTCCGGAGTGGCTTGAGGCTGACCTCGAGGCTCTGAAGGGAACTGTAAAAGAGCTTCCGAGCAGAGAAGTCATCGACGTTCCGGTTGATGAGATGCTTATCGTCGAGCTGTATTCTAAGTAATTCTGAATATATATCGACAGCATAACACCCAAACAAAATGTGAAGGAGGAGCCTTTTAGTGTTCGAGTTTAATAAACCGAAAATTGAGATTGCAGAGATTTCAAATGATAAGAAGTATGGAAAATTTGTGGTTGAGCCGCTTGAGAGAGGCTATGGTACGACACTGGGCAATTCACTGAGAAGAATCATGCTTTCTTCGTTACCGGGTGCAGCAGTCAGCCAGGTGAAGATCGAAGGCGTTCTGCATGAGTTCAGTTCTATTCCGGGAGTTAAGGAAGATGTAACTGAGATCATCATGAACATCAAGAATCTGGCCATTCGGAATACAAGCGACAGCAACGAAGCGAAAGTCGCCTACATCGAGTTCGATGGAGAGGGCGTAGTCACAGCAGCTGATATTCAGGCAGATCCCGATATCGAGATTCTGAACCCGGAGCTTGTCATCGCTCATCTGAACGGCGGCGCAGACAGCAAGCTGTACATGGAGCTGACGATTACGAAGGGCAGAGGCTATGTGAGTGCAGATAAGAATAAGAATCCGGATCTCCCCATCGGAGTGATCGCGATCGATTCTATCTATACACCCGTTGAGCGTGTAAATATGACAGTGCAGGATACCCGTGTAGGTCAGGTAACTGACTATGACAAGCTGACACTTGATGTGTATACAAACGGAACTCTGGTTCCGGATGAGGCTGTCAGCCTTGCTGCAAAGGTACTGAGCGAGCATCTGAGCCTGTTCATCGACCTGTCCGAGAATGCCAAGACCGCAGAGGTTATGGTAGAGAAAGAGGACAATGAGAAGGAAAAAGTGCTTGAAATGAGCATTGACGAGCTGGAGCTTTCCGTTCGTTCCTTCAACTGCTTGAAGAGAGCAGGAATCAATACAGTAGAAGAGCTTTGCAACAGAACTCCGGAAGATATGATGAAGGTTCGTAACCTGGGTCGTAAGTCCCTGGAGGAGGTACTTGCAAAACTGAAGGAGCTGGGTCTCCAGCTAAATCCTAGTGAGGAATAAAATTCCTCACTAGGATGATACTTCTCGAACTCGTTTCGAGAAGGTTCCATTATTTCTGACGAGGAATAAAATTCCTCGTCAGGATGATATGTAAACACTATGGAAGAAAGCCCGCCCCAGTAAGACCGAAGACGCATGGGGATGCGGCTCCACAGATGGAGGAAAATCAAAATGGCAAAGTATAGAAAACTGAGCAGAACATCCAGCCAGAGAAAGGCTCTCCTGAGAAATCAGGTAACCGCTCTTCTGGAGAACGGCAAGATTGTAACAACCGAGGCTAAGGCGAAGGAAGTTCGCAAGATTGCTGAGGGACTGATCGCACTGGCAGTAAGAGAGAAGGACAACTTCGATACTGTTACTGTAACCGCTAAGGTTCCGCGTAAGGACGCTGACGGAAAGCGCGTAAAGGAAGTTGTAGACGGCAAGAAGGTTACCGTATACGACGAAGTAGAGAAGACCATCAAGAAGGATCAGCCGTCCAGACTGCATGCAAGACGTCAGATGCTGAAGGTTCTCTACACTGTAACTGAGGTTCCGACCGCAGCAGCAGGAAAGAAGAAGAACACCAAGAAGGTTGACCTGACAGCAAAGCTGTTCGACGAGATCGCACCGAAGTACGCAAGCCGCAACGGTGGTTACACCAGAATCGTAAAGATCGGTCAGCGTAAAGGTGACGCAGCTATGGAAGTAGTTCTGGAGCTGGTATAAGCCTTAACGAATTGTTCGAGATTCTTTGATTGAACTTAGAATGCCCCCGGGCTGGAGAAATCCGACACGGGGGCATTTTTATGATATAAACTGGAAAATTCTGGGCGAACCATCCCGCACAGAATAAGGGTGAAATATGCATTTTTCTTGCACTTTCTTTCCATGGATAGTAAAATAGTATCAAGTATGCAATGCGCCTGCGCATAAGGCGCACTTTTCATCATGCAGTCTGGATAAAAAGGATCCACAGAGGAGGACAAATTATGATATCACAGGAATGCTACGAGCTTGGCAGCAAAAGCTCTGTTATAAGAGAGATTTTTTCCTACGGACTGAAGAGAAAGGCTGAGATAGGCGAGGATAAAGTCTATGATTTCAGCCTGGGCAATCCCAGCATCCCGGCTCCGGAATCCGTGAAAAAGGCGATTTTAGAGCTGATGGAGCTGCCGCCGGAAAAAGTTCACGCATATTCTCCGGCACCGGGTGATCCGAAGGTGCGCATGGCCATTGCAGATTCCTTGAATCGTCGTTTCGGCGAGAGCTTCCGTATGGAAAATATCTTTATGACCTGCGGAGCAGCAGCTTCCCTGAATATCTGTCTGAAAGCCCTGTTAAACGCAGGAGAAGAAGTCATTACCTTTGCGCCGTTCTTTCCGGAGTATCGTGTCTGGGTCGAGGGCGTGGGTGCTACCCTGAACGTAATCCCGGCGAAGCTGCCGGATTTCCAGATTGACGCGGCAGCTTTCGAGCAGGCTATCACACCGAAGACCAAGGTAGTTATTGTAAATACCCCGAATAACCCCTCAGGAGTTGTATATTCCGAAGAAACAATCCAGAATCTTTGCACAATTCTGAAAAAGAAATCGGAAGAGTATGGCGCGCCCATTTATCTGATTACCGATGAGCCTTACCGGGAAATCGTGTACGATGATATCGAAGTGCCTTACCTGACGAAATATTATGACGACACATTGGTATGCTATTCCTACAGTAAATCCCTGTCCCTGCCGGGCGAGCGTATCGGATATATTGTCATTCCGGATCGCATCGCCGACCATGAGCATGTGGCTCCGGCCATCGCGGGTGCTGCCCGGGTGCTGGGCTTTGTGTGCGCGCCGTCCCTGTTTCAGCAGGTGGTGGCAAAGTGCGTGGACGATACCGGAGACATTTCCGCTTATAAGAAGAACCGGGATATCCTGGTGGACGGCCTGCAGCGGATTGGTTACACCTGTGTAAAACCCCAGGGAGCCTTCTATCTGTTTATGAAAGCGCTGGATGATGACGCTTACGCCTTCTGCGAGCGTGCGAAGAAGTATGATCTGCTTCTGGTACCCAGCGACGATTTCGGCTGTCCGGGCTATGTGCGGATTTCCTACTGCGTATCCGAGAAGACCATCGTGGATTCCATGCCGGCCTTTGAGAAGCTGATGGAGGAATATAGAACGAATGCTGTTTAATTCGCTGCAATTTGCAATCTTTTTCCCGGTGGCGGCGCTGATTTATTTCGTGATTCCGAAAAAGACGCGCTGTCTCTGGCTTCTTCTTGCAAGCTACGTATTTTATATGAGCGCCAGCCCGAAATACGTGGTCTTTCTGCTGTTCTCCACGCTGATCACCTACGCTGGCGGCCTATTGGTGGAGCGGGCGGAAGCGAAAAAGAAGAAATTTTATATGTGGCTGACCTTTCTGTGCAGTCTGGGCGTGTTGGGCCTTTTGAAGTATTTTGATTTCCTGCTGGGTAATGTAAATGCGGTGCTGGGGATGGCGGGAATCGGACCCGTGAACAAGCCTTTCAGCATCGGCCTGCCGGTGGGAATCTCCTTTTATACCTTCCAGTCCCTGGGCTATATGGTGGACGTCTACCGGGGTGATACAAAGGCAGAGCGGAACATCCTGAACTATGCCCTGTTCGTGTCCTTTTTCCCGGTGATTCTGTCTGGCCCCATCGAGCGCTCCGGCAACCTGCTTCGACAGATTCGGGAGCTTCCGGAGAAAGCCCTCTGGAATTATGAGCGGGTGGCGGGCGGACTGACCCTGCTCTTATTTGGGCTGTTCCAGAAAATGGTAATTGCCGACCGGATCGCCATTCTGGCCAATCAGGTCTTTGATAACTATCATATGTATGGCACCTTCGGTCTGACCGTGGGAGCCATCGCCTATACCATTCAGATTTACTGTGATTTCGCCAGCTATTCCATGATGGCCTTTGGCGTGGCAAAGGTGCTGGATTTTCGTATTATCGAGAATTTTCAGACGCCCTATTTCGCACGGTCCATGCGGGAGTTCTGGCGCAGATGGCATATTTCCCTCAGCAGCTGGTTCCGGGATTATCTCTATATTCCTCTGGGCGGCAGCCGTTGCGGGAAAGGACGCAGATATTTGAACCTGATGGTGACCTTTCTGGCCAGCGGCCTGTGGCATGGCGCAAGCTGGAGCTTCGTGGTCTGGGGCGGACTGCATGGTCTGTATCAGATCATCGGCTATGAACTGCGGGGCGTGAAGGATCGGGTCAAAGAAAAGCAGCATATAAAAACGGACTGTCTCAGCTACAAGCTGGGTCAGGTACTGGTGACCTTCTGCCTGACGGCCTTTGCCTGGATCTTCTTCCGTGCAAATAGTCTCAGCGACGCCTTCGGCTATATCCGCCGGATGGTGACGAAGCCGGATCTCTGGAATCTGTTCAACGGCGAGCTTTACAATCTGGGTCTGGACAGAGTAGAAATGAACGTGCTGTTCGTAAGTCTTCTGGTTCTGCTTCTGGTGGATCTGATTCGGTATTTAAAAAAACAGCAGATGGATGCCTTTCTGGCAGAGCAGAATCTCTGGTTCCGGTGGGGCGTGCTGCTGGCTCTGATTGCGGCGGTGTATATTTTTGGCATCTACGGGCCGGGCTATGACGCGCAGCAGTTTATCTATTTCCAGTTTTAGGAGAATTACATGAAAAAGAAACTAATCGGTACGGTTGTATTTCTGGCGCTGGCGGCCGGGCTTCTGTGGAAGTTGAACGAGGTGTTCAGCCTGAAGCAGGAGGACGGCATCGTGCCCATGGAGCTCTTTTATGAGCAGAAGCCAGGGAGCATCGACGTGATGTTCTACGGAAGCAGCCATACCTATTCCGATATTAATCCGGCGGTGCTCTGGGATCAGGAGGGCATCTCGTCCTATGATCTGGCGGGCAGTCTGCAGCCGCTCTGGAACACCTACTATTATATGAAGGAAAGCCTGAAATATCAGCGTCCTAAGGTGATGGTGGTGGAGCTGGTGCGGGCCATCGAGAGCCGGGACTACATCGAGGAGGCCCGGACGGTGACGAACACCTTCGGCATGAAATTTTCGAAAGATAAGATCGAAGCTATTCGGGTCAGCACGCCGGACAATCTGATTCCCTATCTGTTGGGTTATCCGGTGTATCATTCCCGGTATACGGAGCTTTCCCGGGCGGATTTCGCGGCGTACCTGGGCGATCCCCATGGAAAGGCCTCCAAGGGCTATTATCCTCTGTACGTGACCAAGTCTTACGATTCTATGGCGGATATGAGCGAGGTGACGGAGAGCAGCGACCTGGCTCCCAAGTCCGAGGAATATCTGCGGAAAATCATTGCGTTGGCAAAGGAGGAAGAGATTCCGCTGGTGTTCATGATTTCTCCCTATCAGGGTATTATCGAGAGCGAGCAGATGATTTTCAACCGCTGCGGGGAAATCGCGGCGGAGGAGGGCATTCCGTTTCTGGATTTCAATCGGATGTATGATGAACTGGGGCTGGATCCGCAGACGGATATGGCTGAGGCTTCCCATCTGAATTATCGGGGAACCGGGAAGCTGAGCCGTTATCTTGCTGGATGGCTGGCGTCAAACTATGATCTGGCCGATCATCGGGGCGATGAGACTTATGTCAGTTGGGAGGAAAATGCGGCCGACTGGAAGCAGAAGGACGCAAACCAGATGCTGACAGAGGAGGAAGGCTGGTATGATTTCCTGCAGCTGCTTTCGAAAAATGAAGGAACCTATACCTATGTGATTGGCCTGACCGGCGCTTATGACAATGGAGAGCAGCCCATCGGCGAGGTGCTCTCGGAGCTTGGCGTGCCGGAAGAGGTGCTGGAACAGGGCGGCGTCTTTATCGGTGGCGTGGACGGCGGAACCGTGTTGCCTGGCGGAGCGGATGGTTCCTGTGTGCTGGAGTTTGCGGCTTCCGATCTGGAAGTGAAGGTCGGCGGGGAAAATCAGTCTGTCGTGTATAGTGGTGAGAGTGAGTTAAAAACGCTCAATGGTATCAATGTGCTGGTGTATGACCATTTCACCGAGAGTCTGGTGACGGCGGTGGGTTTTGACGCTGAGAACGGATATACCTGTGTGCATTAATGCCAAAACAGTCTCGCAAAATATATATTTTTAAGGATGCAACAGGCGAGATAGATGATAGAAAAACAGGGTAATTTACAAAATATTAAGAAAGATTCTATGACATATTAAAAATATATCGCTAGAATAAAATCAGTTGCTGTTCTGAGTTACTTTTTTCGACAGAAAATTTGGAAGGAAGAGCGGGAACAGCAACAGCAGAGGTAAGAAATGAAATACGAACATATGGAGCCTGCCCGCTTCGTCTCCCGGCCCAATCGGTTTGTGGCCTACGTGGAGCAAAATGGTCTGCAGGAAGTCTGCCATGTGAAAAATACAGGCCGCTGTAAGGAGTTGCTGGTTCCCGGTGCGGAGCTGTATGTGCAGCGCTCCGATAACCCGGCCCGGAAGACGGCGCTCGACCTGGTTTCCGTGAAAAAAGGTAAGCAGTGGGTGAATATGGATTCCCAGGCTCCCAACAAGGTCATGGCGGAATGGCTGAACGCAGGCGGACTGGGCACGACAGACATCTTTGTGAGGCCCGAGTGCAAGTACGGGAATTCCCGCTTTGACTTCTATCTGGAATATGAGGGCCGCAAAGCCTTTATGGAGGTCAAGGGCGTGACTCTGGAGGAAGACGGCGTGGCCCGTTTTCCGGACGCGCCCACCGAGCGCGGGGTGAAGCATATTGAGGAGTTAATGCACTGCATCGAAGTCGGGTATGACGCGTATATCTGCTTCGTGATTCAAATGAAGGGCGTCACGCGGCTGGAGCCCAATGATCGGACTCACCCGGCCTTTGGAGAGGCGCTGCGGAGAGCGGCGAAAGCGGGCGTGAAGGTGCTGGCTTATGACTGCCTGGTGAAGCCGGATGAGCTGAAGATAGACAAGAAAATAGAGGTTTGTCTTTAAGTAAAAAATTTAAAGTTATTTTTAGTAGAAAATAGAGGTTTATTTTTGAAGAAAGATTTGAATGTAGACTGCAATACAAAAAAAGAGGAACAGCAGAAAAAATCGGATGTCACAGCAGTGGGCAACAGCCAGTTGGCCGCTATCGTGCAACCCCTCCTGTTCTGGTATGACACCCACGCCCGCGTCCTACCCTGGCGGGAGCACCCGGCCCCCTATCGGGTCTGGGTATCGGAAATC
>CAKROP010000045.1 GCA_934373375.1 uncultured Anaerosacchariphilus sp. | reverse complement strand
CTGTACCACGGCTGTCTGATGGACATGTGCCTGACGCAGTTCCTCTTTTGCCTCGATAAGCTCCTTCTGTGCCTGCTCGTATGCATTGTCTCCGATATGCTCCAATGCCTGCATAACCAGATTTCTCGCATCTCCGGCATGTAAAATCATCTGCATGGCAACTTCGGCCATCTCTTCTCTTTCTTTTTCGTAATCCATATTACTCTCCGACATCATCTTTCACTCCTCTTTTTTAAGCTTCTTCCTGCTCAAGCTTCAGCTGCTGGCGATCATAAATCTTAAAGAACGGGAAGAAAATCAATGCGGATATAGCAAGGTTGACTGCCGTCAGTACCAGTCCGGACAGACTGTGATTTACAAGCCAGGAACTGATAAATACCGGACAATACCACATATTGAATACCTCTGTCGGAATCGCAACCAGACCCGTTACCTGTGCAAGATAGGTAACCAGCGGAAGCACCAGGGCTGTAATCCACATGGGAACCATCAATATCGGGTTCCATGCTACGCATCCAAATACCACCGGTTCGTTGATGTTCAGTACGCTGGGTACGATGGAAGCCTTTCCGAGAGCTTTCAGCTTCTTTGAAGCCGCAAACAGTAACATAATGGAGAGCGGCAAAGTAGCTCCACGTCCACCCAGGCTCAGCCATGCATAGGTTGCTTCATTAGTAAACGGCTGTGTCGCTGCAAGTCCGCTGGCTGCTGCTTCTGCATTTGCGGTGATGGCAACCAGTACAATCGGATTGATAATCGGCTGGAAAACCCATCCGCTGATTCCCATAGAGTATAAAACTGTCGGAATCAGATACAGAAGAATCATTCCTACCGGAGACTGTGCAATCGCATTCAGCGGGGTAAAGAAGTTTACAATTGCTGTATACAGATCAAATTTCAGCTGAATAACCAGAAGCCATCCGATTAATACAACCGTCGCAATCGGCAGCATGGAATCAAACCATTCTTTTACGAAATCCGGCACTACGGAATCCCCTTTAAAGAACGTAAATTTTGAATACAGATTCATAATAAACGCAGTAAACAGACCCGCTACAATCGCTACAAACATTCCGCCTGCTCCGAAGGAGGAGAACTGATATACATAGCCTGCGTCTGTAATCTCAGGATTAACCAAAATCATAAACAGTGCTACTCCGGTAAAGCCTGCTGTGATCTTCATCTTATTGTTCTTTTTTAATTCCAGTACATAATACGGAATCAGAAATACCATAAACAGTGAAATCAGACCAAAGGTATAATCTCTCAGGCTTGTCAGCACCGGCAGAGACGGAATAAAGTTCTTAATAACATTGTAAATTGTAATCAGAGAACCTACCAAAACCATGGGCAGGGTTTTAATAATTGCCTTCTGCATTGCTGAAAGCCATGCGTTAGCCGTCAATGCTTCCATTTTCGGAGCGACTACATCGCTCATCCAGTTCATGAATTTTTCCATTTGTGTTTCTCCCTCTCTTTTTCTAATCCATCATCTTTAATGCCTGCTTCAGAACAGTTTCCCCGTCAAGGGTCGCATAGCATCTACGGTCAATGATATCCGCCTTCACGCCCAGAGGCGCTACTTCCTTCTGAATGTCATCAAATTTGTGCTTCAGGTGCGGACCGATCAAAAGAACACCGATACCATCAATATTTTCCATGATTTCCGTGTCGCTGACTGCGCGGATAGACACATCCAGTCCCTGTGCCTGCGCTGCTTTACGCATTTTCTGTGCAATAAATCCACTGGAAGCTCCTGCTCCGCATGCCAATAAGATATTTTTCATTGCTTCTCTCCTTTGTACTGTTGGGTTGATTTGATGGTATTATTATAAAAAATATTTCTCCCTGCTTCAAATCTCCGATTGCATACTGTCCATGCAAAAAAATACCCTGACATTTCTGCCAGGGTACCTCCTCATGCAAATTTATTTCGCCATCCGGTAGATTTCCGCCATATCTGATCTGGTCAGCTTCTGAATGCCGCCGATGGTCCGCTTATCCATATGGCTGCACTTGTAGGCCAGCTCCAGAATCTGCGCTTCCGTCAGTTCTACGCCAAGCTCCCTGATGCTGGTGGGCATATGAATGGAGCGGAAGAAATCCTCCAGTGCTTCAATGCCTTCCAGAACAGTTTTCTCCGGTTCCGCGTAGTTATAGGGAACGCCCATGACATTCACCGCGAACTTGGCAAAACGCGGAATGTCATTCATATATACGTAGCGTGCCCAGCTTCCCCAGACTGCCGCCAGTCCCGCGCCGTGGGTCACATCGAACATGCCGCCCAGCTCGTGCTCCAGCTGATGGCAGGCCCAGTCACCTGCTCTGCCGCAGCCGGTCAGTCCGTTGTGGGACAGGCTTCCCGCCCAGAAAATCTCAGAACGGGCGTCATAATCCTGCGGATTTTTCAGCAGAATCTTTGCCTGATGCATCACCGTTTTTAAAAGACCCTCCGCCAGACTGTCCGTCAGCTCCGTATCCATCTCATGGGAGAAATACCGCTCCATGGTGTGCATCATAATATCCACGCAGCCGCTCATGGTCTGGTATTCCGGCAGGGTATAGGTCAGCTCCGGATTCATAATCGCGAATTTGGGTCTGCCCAGATCGCTGCTGTAACCCCGCTTCAGCCAGCCCTCCTCATTGGTAATGACAGAGGAATTGCTCATTTCACTTCCGGTGGCTGCCAGAGTCAGCACCACACCTACCGGGACGGAGTCCTTCGCCACCGCGATTTTTTCATAGAAATCCCAGACCTCGCCGTCGTATTTGACGCCATAACCGATGGCCTTTGCAGAGTCAATGGCGCTTCCCCCTCCTACTGCCAGAATGAAGTCTACCCCTTCTTTTTTACAGAGCCCGATCCCCTCATGAACCAGGGACAGATGAGGATTCGGCACTGCGCCGCCCAGCTCTACCCAGGGAATTTCTGCCTCATCCAGAGACTGAAACACCCGATCCAGAAGACCGCTCCGTTTCACGCTTCCCTTTCCGTAATGCACCAGCACCTTCGTTCCGCCAAACTCCCGTACCAGCGCTCCGGCCTGACGTTCTGTATCCTTTCCGAATACTACCTTTGTGGGTGTGTAATACTGAAATCCGTTCATGTGACCTCCTCCTTTGTCTCACTTTCTCTTTTGTATGTTCTCTTCGGACATTTTCTTTTGATATGGTATCCTACTTCTCCAGCAGTTCCAATAATTCTTCCGCCGTCCTGTCCGGATATTTCACTGCCAATTCGTACAAAGGCCGGAGCTTTTCCTTTTCTTCTTCCAGCTCCTCCGCCATCTGATCCAGAGACTTTCCTTTGGCGTATTTCTTCTGAATCTGAGTCAGTCTGCTCAGATTCACGCCTCTTTCTATCCCTTTTTCTATCCCTTCCGCCAGGCCTCTTTCTATGCCTTCTGCCAGGCCTAACTCCCGGCCTTCTGCGCGGCCCTCTGCTCTCTGATATTCCCGTTCTTCCTGTTCATCATACTCTGTCAGTATCATCCTGCACACCTCCGTTCCATGTTTTGTCAGGATATCTGCCAGTATTCCCCTGTCAATGCACCGCTTGATACTAATCTCCGTTGCCTCTTCCAGGGACCAGCCTTCATCCATCTTCCAGCGAATCTGCGCGATGAACTCCGCATAATCTGATAATCTACGGCATTTCCGCATCATGTCATTATTCCGGCCCGCATTGATATTCAATACGGTCGCTTTACACTCCAGACAAGGTTCTCCTTCTTCCCGATCCGGTTTTAAAAAACAGTCAGAAAGCTTCATTTCCACTCGATCCGGCATATTTGCTGTTCCGTTATAAAACACCACATACTTGGGGAATGGAACCATCACTGGCTTTTTCTCGTCTGTAAGCTTAATGTTTTGCCTGTTCAAGTACCGCTGATATAACTCCGAGAAGTAGAAAAATCCCCGCAGCGGCATGTTTTCATTCCAGGTACTCTGATGCTCGTACAGATTCATCGTAACTCCAAACATGAACGACAAATCATTTTTCATGCTCAGATAGATGACGTCCTCTATCGTGGTAATCTCCAGATCTGCCGTATTCTGATAGTCCGTGCCATTTACAGCATTGTACAGCTCCAGCAGATCCTCCTCATCCTGAAATATCAGACGAAACAGCCGATCCTTATGCTCTCTCTGTACCGGTTTTCTGGTTCCGTGAAAGCCGCCTCGCTTCCGACGCTTTGATTTGGAAATCGTTCGATTACTCATGTCCTGTTCTCTCCTTTTTATTATACGTTTTACTTCTCCTTCCTGCAAGGGCATAGAATAGCTTTTTTCTGTTACATTTTTGCACACTTCGCCCTTCGGGCGTACTTTGGGTGTATTGATTTCGAACTGAAATCCAGACCTTTATCTTTCGTGAACAGCTGCGGAAGACACCGCGCTGCATATCGTGTAAAATGAATCCTGTTTTACTAAGGAAACAGTGCCGACAGAACACCCGGCATTCTGACTTTATGTATTCTCTGCCGACACTGTTATTTTACTAATTTCTACCAAATTTTACAAGTCTTTTTCTTTTATTTCTTCCTATTCGTACCTGAGCGCCTCAATCGGATTCATCTTCGCCGCCTTGTTGGCCGGATAATAACCAAAGAACACGCCGATGAGAATCGAGAAGGTCACGGAAAATACGATACCGCCCACGGAGGGCTTCGCCGCGTAGCCCAGGGCATTGGTCGCCACCGCTGCCAGGATAAGTCCCAGCACAATGCCGATGAAGCCGCCCAGCAGGCAGATAACGATGGATTCTGTAATAAACTGAAGTCGGATGGAGCCGTTTGTGGCTCCCAGAGCCTTTCGGGTGCCGATTTCCCGGGTTCGTTCCGTGATGGACACCAGCATAATATTCATGACGCCGATACCGCCCACCAGCAGGGAAATTCCCGCGATGACGGAGATGGCAATGGACACCGTAGACAGCATACTGGTCATGGAGGAAACCATACTTTCCATGCTGCTGGCGCTGATTTCGAAGCTGTCGTTGTTCCGGTAATAGCTGTTATTAAACCAATTTTCCAGCTCCGTGCAGAGGCTGGTGGAATCCACGCCGGAGGCCGTCACAATGGTTAGTTGTGAATAACCAGCTGTGGAATGATTCTGATTCCGGGCCGCCTCCAGGGGCATATACAAAGACGTATAGACGTCATCATCGGATTCTGCGGTGAAGCCGCTGTCCTCATATTCGTAGACGCCCACGATGGCGTAGCTGTAATACCGGTTGCTCACATAGACCTGTACTTCACTGCCCACTGCCGCGTCGTAATCGCCGTTAAATAAACTGTCCGCCAGCTTGTCGGATACCAGCACTACTCTCTTGGCTTTGGTCTGGTCGGTCTCTGTCAGGGTGCGGCCTGCCAGCAGCGTCAGATCCTCATTTTCCAGATAGGCCGTGTTTACGCCGGTCAGGGTCACATTGGCCGTCAGGTTCCCGTCCTCGGCGGTGCCACTGCCTGCGGACTCGCTTAGAAGAATCTCGCTGATGGAATCGGCAAACTCTTCTTTCATGGCGTCCAGCATTTCATCGGTGATATAATCCTCATCGTCCATGGTGCTGCCCCTGGAAAAGCCCTGGAAGATCCGGCCATCCGCCGTGGTGGTCTCGCTGGTGCTTTTCCTTGACACGCCCAGGGTGATGTTGTTGACGCCCATGTCCTCCATGGAGCTGGTCACAGAGCTGCTGATGGAATTGCCCACACTCATGATAGCGATGACTGAGCCAATGCCGATGATGATACCAAGCATGGTCAGAAGAGCGCGCATTTTATTTGCCAGGAGACCATTCAGGGCCAGCATGATATTTTCTCCGATTAACATGGCGCTCCACTCCCCTTTCTCTCTCCGATGATGCAGCCGTCCTTCAGGGTGATGATGCGCTCCGTCTCAGAGGCCAGCTCATTGGAATGGGTAATCAGCACAATAGTCTTGCCCTGCTCCTCATGGAGCTTATGGAAAATATCCATGATTTTCCGTCCGGTAACGGAATCGAGAGCGCCGGTGGGCTCGTCTGCCAGGATGATGGACGGGTCGTTGGTCATGGCCCGGGCGATGGACACGCGCTGCTTCTGGCCGCCGGACAGCTCGTCGGGCCTGTGAGTCATCCGCTCGCTCATGCCGACCATTTCCAGATAGTATTTTGCCCGCTCCTGACGTTCCTTTTTGCCCACGCCTGCGTACATCATAGGCAGCTCCACGTTGCGGAGGGCCGTGGTACGGCTGATCAGGTTATAGGTCTGGAATACAAAACCGATCTTCCGGTTGCGGATGCCGGACAGTTCTTTGTCTTTGGCACCCACAACATCCACACCGTCCAGGGTGTAGGCCCCGCTGGTGGGGCGGTCCAGCACTCCGATGATATTCATCAGCGTGGTTTTTCCGGAGCCCGATGCGCCTACGATGGACACAAACTCGCCCTTTTTCACCTGTAAATCGATGCTGTGCAGGATCTCCAGCTCATTAGGCTGGCCCACATAAAACCGTTTCACAATCTGTCTTAAATCGATGATGTTCTGTTCTTCTGTCATAGCCGCCTCCTTAGAATCCGCCCGGAGCGCCACCGCCGCCGGATGCTCCGCCGCCCGGAGCGCCACCACCGCCGGAAGGACCGCCGCCCATATCTCCGCCGCCTCCGAAGTTGAAGGTGACGCCATCCTGACTGTCCGCGTTATCGGAACCGCTCTGACCTGTGCTCTGCTGCAAGGGCGTGGACAGATATACCGTCATGCCCTCGCTTAGTTCATCGCTGATAACCTCCGTATAATAATCGGTCTCGATGCCGGTCATTACCTTGACCTCTTTCTTCTCGCCATTGTCATCCACGTAAATGACACTATCGCCGTCCGCATTGGTCTGCACGCAGTCATAGGGCACTGCCAGCGCGTCCCTGCTCTCCTCCAGCGCAATGCTGACCGAAGCCGTCATACCGGCCCGCAGCTTATCCTGGGGCTCGTTCAGAGTAATCTGAATCTCATAGGAAGCTGTGCCGCTGTTGGAACCCATAGTCTGACCGGTAGTTCCGGTGGGCGCCACGTAGGTAACCTCGCCCTCCAGCTCCTCATCCCCCAGAGAATCCGTCTTCACATAAGCAGTCTGTCCCTTTTCCAGATTGACCACATCGTACTCGTCTACAGTGGCGTCCACGATAAAGTTATGCACATCCTGAATCTCGTAAATGGTACCGCCCGCGAATACGTTATCCTCCTCCACATTCAGGGCTGTAATGGTGCCGGACATGGAAGCATAGACGGTACAGTCGCTAAGCTGCTCCTCATAATCTTCAATCTTGTTCAGAGCATCGTCGTCACTCACCAGCTGATCCTGCAATTTTGCCTTCTCATAGGTCTTTTCTGCCTGCTCCACGGTGCTGTCGTACTGATCCTGAGCCTGTTCCCTGGCGGACTGAGCCTGGCTGTAAGCACTGTAAGCCTGGCTGGCTGCCGCCTGGGCCTGCTCGTAAACGCTCTGCGCTTCACTGACAGCCTTCTGCGCCTCCCCGTAAGCAGCTTTTGCGTTCTGATAGGCGCTGTATGCGCTGCTGCAGCTTTCCGGCAGGGAACCATTTACACTGCTTAAATAGTTTTCCAGATCGGTAATCGTCACGGTACTGTCCACTGCCTCAAGGGCGCTTTTCAGGGCGCTGGCGGCCTGGTCGTACGCATTTTTCAGGCTGTCGGTATCATATTGGGCTTTGACACTGTTCAGCTTATCCAGCGCCTCCTGCTCGGCTGTCTGTGCATTGGCATACGCATTTTTATAGGCGTCTCGGGTATCCTTGGCGTCCTGCAGACTATTCTCCGCATCCGAAACGGTATCCTGATACTGGGTCTCATAATTATCCAAAGCATCCAACTGCCGGTTCACCGCATAGTTGTTCTTCGCGTCCGCCAGGGCGTCCTCGATATCCGAGGAATCAAAGGTACAGATGATGTCGCCCTCCTGCACCTCGTCGCCCACCTCCACGTAAACCTTGGTGACTTTGATATCCTTCAATGTCGTGCTGGCGGTTTTGCCGTTGGCCGTAGCCAGGGTTCCGGTGACGCTGACCGAATTGGTCAGATCCATTTTCTCTATCCGGGCTGTTTCGATGGTCATCGTCTGCATCTGTGTTTTCTTACCTTTTCCCCGCCAGATGACACCTGCCACGATAGCCGCAATCAGAATCAGTATCAGAAGTACGGTCAAAAGTTTATGCTTCTTAACGAAGCCGCCGATTTTTCGGCCTGCGCCTTTCAGCTTTTCCAAAACCTTATGTTCCTTTCCCGGCTCCTTTGTCTCGAATTCTTCCGCGTCCCCTATTTCTTCATTTTTTTCGATCTCTTCTGACTGTTCAAAATCTTTGCCAAATTCCTTCATCTTTTTCTTCCACAGCTTCACGCTTCATCCTCCTTCATAAATACCAGGTTTCCCACACCGCGTTTTCCGCAGCGCTGACTGGTATTTATTGTAAGGGGATTTTGTGATTGATATTTGTTGAGGGTGTGAGGAATAAGTGTTGAAAGTGTGATTTTTCTGTGTTCCCGGAACTCAAAATAAGCCGGAGCGTTCCATACCGCCCCGGCTGCTATCCTCTGGAACATCAATAGGTCGTAATATAGGTATTATACCCCTTCTCCCGCACCTCCCGCTCCATGGCGATGGCGTTGCTTAAGCGCGCGTACGCGCCGATCTGCACCTTGTAAAGCCCGTCATGGCAAATGATATAGGCCGGGAAGCCGTCATTTTCCAGAAGGCTTAAGAGATTCTCGGCATTTTCTCGCTCCCGGTAGGCTCCGGCCTGAACCCGGTAGAGTTCTTCTGCAGGGACGGGCGTCTCCTCCGGCTGGCCGGTCATAAACATGTCATCAGAACCTGCGTCTGTGGACGGCGGATCGGGCACTGCTGCCGCAGGCGGCTCCTCCAGGGTCTCCATGATACCGTCGGCAATAGCCTGTGCCATGGCCTGGAAGCGGCTGTCGAAGAGCTGATTATCCTTATCGCTGTCGATGAAGCCTGCCTCCACCAGAAGGGCCGGCATCCGGGTGCTGTTTAAGACCACCAGATTCGGACGGATATCCACGCCCGCGTTCCGGAAGCCCAAAGCCTCCAGATTGGCGTTAATGTTCTCGGCCATCTCCTTTTTGAAGCCGGAGTCATCGTAAATCAGGGTCTGCACGCCGTTATACTGGCCCGGATAGTCCGAAGCGTTCCGATGAATCGAAATGAACAGATCCGCATCCTCCTCATTGGCGATAGCTGCCTTCTGCCCCACCGACTGGGTGGCGTCCGTTGTTCTCGTATAAATCACGTCAAATCCATTTTCTTCCAGAATATTTCCCACAGCCATGGTAAGCCGCAGGGCGTCATCGCTCTCCCGGCGGCCCTGGTACACAGCGCCCGGGTTTCTTCCGCCGTGCCCTGCATCGAGTACAATCTTTTCCACCATAATTTCTCCTGTATACCATCTCTTTTTCCTATCTTATGCACAGAAAAATCATCTTGTGCAATCCGCCTGTTTGGTGTATGATAGGAAACGGTTTTGACCAAAACTGACATATGAGGAGACATGTTATGAAAATCATCAAACAAGTGGGAATTATTTTCTCCATCTGCGCTTTAAGCGTGCTGATTGAGCATTTTCTGCCCTTTGCCTTTCCGGCCAGCGTCATCGGTATGATTCTGCTCTTTCTTTTTCTGTTGACCGGACTTCTGAAGATTGACCATATCCGGGAGAAATCGGACTTTCTGCTGGCCAACATGGCTTTCTTCTTTATCCCGGCAGGCGTGAATGTCATCAATTATCTGGATATTCTGAAGGCCAACTGGCTGCCCCTGCTGCTGATTTGTGTACTGACTACGATTATTACCTTTGCGGCGACGGCTTACAGCGTGCGCTTTACCATGTATCTGCTTTCCCGCAGGAAAGGAGGCCGTCATGAGTGAACTTTGGACTTCTCCCTATCTCGGAATTGCGCTTAGCATTCTGGCCTTTTGGGCCGGAGAAAAGCTTCAGAAGAAGCTGAAATCGCCCTTCTGCAACCCGCTGCTGATTGCAATCCTCATAATCGTGATTATTCTGCTGGTGTTCGACATTCCTTATGACAGCTACAACGAAGGCGGCGCCGTCATCAATATGTTCCTGGCTCCGGCCACAGCCTGCCTGGCGGTATCCATCTACACGAAGCTTCAGCTTCTGAAGGAAAATGCCATCCCGATTCTGGTGGGCTGCACCGCAGGCTCTCTGTCCTCCATGGGCAGCGTCTATGTGCTCTGCAAGCTGTTCGGCCTGGACGAGGCCATGACTGCATCCCTGCTTCCGAAATCCATCACAACTCCCATCGCAGTGGAAGTCTGCCAGACCCACAGCGGCATCGTGCCCGTGACCGTCATCGCAGTGATCTTCACCGGCATCCTTGGCAGCATCCTGGCCCCATATCTGATCAAGCTTTTCCGGGTAAAGAACCCGATTACCGCCGGTCTGGCTATTGGAGCCTGCAGCCATGCAGTGGGCACCTCGAAAGCCATCGAGCTTGGCGAGACCGAGGGCGCCATGAGCGGACTGGCCATCGGCGTGTGCGGAATTCTGACTGTGATCATTTCCATGGTACTTTTATAAAATATTGCATTGACATACAAAAGCGGGAAGGCTCTCAAAAGTCCTTCCCGCTTTCTTATGCTTCGGTACATCTGCTCACAGTCCGTATTTTCAGTTTTCCGTTCATACCGGCATCTTTTTCCCCTTTGAAGAATCCTTTTTCAATACTTCTACAAAATATTCCTGAAATCATTGAACATCACCA
>CAKROP010000044.1 GCA_934373375.1 uncultured Anaerosacchariphilus sp. | reverse complement strand
CCCTAAAGACAGTGAAGACCGGTAAGGACTGCTTCTTCCCCCAGAGCGAGGTGCTCTATAAGAGCCTCTATGAGGGCGGAAAGGTCAGCATCGACCCGGTTGCCCTTCAGGAGAAGCCCTTTGTGGTATTCGGCATGCGCGCCTGCGACGTGCGTGCGGTGAAGGTTCTGGACAATGTGTTCCTGACGGATCCGGTGGACACCTATTACGCGGCCAGAAGAGAGCATGGCACTATTGTGTCTCTGGCCTGCCACGAGCCGGATGAAACCTGTTTCTGTAAGAACTTCGATGTGGACGCGGCAGAGCCGGGCGCAGATGTGGAGACCTGGTTTGTGGGCGACACTTTATATTGGAAATCTCTTACAGAAAAGGGCGAGACCCTGACTGCATTTGTGAAAGAAGCCCTGGCAGACTCCTTTACAGAAACAGACGCAGCAGGAGAAAAAGCAGTGGAAGAGGAGCAGGCGGCGATTCGCACCATCATCGGGAAGCTTCCTCTGTCCCACCTGGATTTGTCCCGGTTCAAACCGGAAAATACCATGGAGCTTTTTGTTTCCCCGGTCTGGGAGGATCTGTATAAGCCCTGCCTCGGCTGCGGCACCTGCACCTTCGTGTGCCCCACCTGCCAGTGCTACGACATCCGTGATTTTGACGGAGGCAAGGCCGGAATTCAGCATTACCGGTGCTGGGATTCCTGCATGTATTCCGATTTTACCATGATGGCCCACGGCAATATGCGTACCAGTCAGCTTCAGCGCTTCCGCCAGAGATTTATGCATAAGCTGGTTTATTATCCGGCCAACAATGACGGCATGTATTCCTGCGTAGGCTGCGGCCGCTGCGTCAGCAAGTGCCCGTCATCCTTAAATATTGTAAAAGTGATCAAGAAACTGGGAGGTGAGGGAAATGAGTGAATGTACCTGCGGCGGACACGCAAATGATATCAGAGTAGACGCGCTGATTCCTATGATTGGCGTGGTGACGGATATCCGCACGGAAACTCCGGACGTTAAAACCTTCCGGGTAGTGGGAAGAGACGGCAAGAAGCTTTTTGAGCATATGCCGGGTCAGTGTGCCATGGTATCGGTTCCCGGTGTGGGCGAGGCGATGTTCTCTATCACATCTTCCCCCACCAACAAAGAATATCAGGAGTTCAGCATTAAGCGCTGCGGATCCCTGACAGATTACCTGCATGGAATGAATGTGGGAGACGAGATTACCGTGCGCGGTCCCTACGGAAATGCCTTTCCGGTGGAAACAGCGCTGAAGAAACAGAATCTTCTGTTTATCGCCGGAGGAATCGGCCTTGCGCCCCTTCGCTCTGTCATCAATTACGTGCTGGATAACCGGGACAATTACGGTACGGTAGATATTCTCTACGGTTCCCGTTCCGCGGACGATCTGGTACAGCTCAAGGAGATTCAGGAGGTCTGGATGAAGACGCCGGGCGTCAATGTATATCTGACCATCGACCGGGAGCAGGAGGGCTGGGACGGCCATGTGGGCTTCGTTCCTTCCTATCTGAAAGAAATCGGCTTCGACACCAATAAGACCGTACTGGTCTGCGGACCGCCCATTATGATCAAATTCGTACTGGCGGGCCTGATGGAGCTGGGCTTTAACAAGACCCAGGTGTACACGACCCTGGAGCTTCGTATGAAATGCGGTATCGGTAAATGCGGCCGCTGCAACATCGGTGCCAAATACGTATGCAAAGACGGCCCCGTATTCCGCTGCGATGAGATCGATGAGTTACCTCCCGAATACTAGAGCAGTAAATATTCCAAACTTTGAAAGGAACGGTATAAAGAACATGCAGGAAATGGTAAACGTATATTTCTATGGAAAAAAGTATTCCGTACCCGCTGAGCTTACCATCATGACGGCTATGGAATACGCAGGCTATAAGCTGGTGCGCGGCTGCGGCTGCCGCCACGGCTTCTGTGGTGCCTGCGCAACCATTTACAGAATCAAGGGCAATAACGAACTGAAGACCTGCCTGGCCTGTCAGACACAGGTACAGGAGGGCATGTACATCGCGACCCTGCCCTTCTTCCCGGCAGACAAGCGCAACTACGATATGGATGAGATCAGTGCAAAGCAGCGTGTGATGATGGATCTCTACCCGGAGATCTACAGCTGTATCGGCTGCAATGCCTGCACCAAGGGCTGTCCCCAGTCCCTGAATGTCATGCAGTACATCGCATATGCCCAGAGAGGTGATTTTGAGAAATGCGCCGAGGAATCCTTCGACTGCATCGGCTGCGGTATCTGTACCTCCCGTTGTCCGGCAGGCATTTCCCACCCCATGGTAGGCGTGCTGGCCAGAAGACTGACCGGAAAGTACATCGCGCCCAAAGCAGAGCACCTGGAGCAGCGTGTGGAGGATATCCATCATGGAGCCTTTGACGAGCTGATTGAGCAGATTATGGAGAAGCCCATCGAGGAAATGAAGGAACTGTACAACAACCGAGAGATTGAGAAATAGGAGGGGAGCGGACTATGTATACAGCGGAAATGCTGGAATCTATTAAAAAAGTAGAGGCCACAAGAGCACAGCGTATCGGCGTGGAGCCCAGAAGAATGACAGCAGAGGAAAAGGACGCGCTTCTTAAGGAATTCCATCCGGATTACCGGGAGGATGGCTTCCAGGAGATCAAGGTCGGCCCCAATAAGGGCGAAAAGGCTCCCTATGAGCTGGGAACCCTGCTCCATTCCAACAGCCGGATTTTAAATGTACCGATTGATTTGGATAACGTGGATTACGATGTGGATGTTCTGATCATCGGCGGCGGCGGAGCCGGTTCTTCCGCAGCTATCGAGGCACATGAGGCAGGCGCCAACGTTATGATGGTGACCAAGCTTCGGATCGGTGACGCCAACACCATGATGGCAGAGGGCGGTATCCAGGCTGCGGATAAGGAAAATGATTCTCCCCAGCAGCATTATCTGGACGCCTTCGGCGGCGGACATTTCGCAGCCAGACCGGAGCTTCTGCGCCGCCTGGTTATGGAAGCGCCGGACGCGATCCAGTGGCTCAATGACCTGGGCGTTATGTTTGATAAGGACAAGGACGGCCGGATGATTACCACACACGGCGGCGGAACCTCCAGAAAGAGAATGCACGCCTGCAAGGACTATTCCGGAGCGGAGATTATGCGTGTGCTCCGGGACGAGGTATGGAACCGTCAGATTCCGGTGGTAGATTTCACCGCAGCTGTAGAGCTGATTAAGGATGACAGGGGACAGGTGGCAGGCGCCGTTCTCCAGAATATGGAAACCGGAGAGTACAAGGTGGCGAGAGCCAAGACCGTTATCATTGCCACCGGCGGAGCAGGAAGACTGCATTATCAGCACTTCCCCACCTCCAATCATTACGGAGCAACAGCAGACGGACTGGTGATGGGTTATCGTGCGGGAGCGCCGCTTTTGTACCAGGATACAATTCAGTATCACCCCACCGGAGCGGCTTATCCGGCGCAGATCTTCGGCGCGCTGGTAACCGAGAAGGTCCGTTCTGTAGGCGCCATGCTGATCAATGTGGACGGCGAGGCATTCATGCATCCGCTGGAGACCCGCGATGTGTCCGCAGCCTCCATTATCCGGGAGTGTACGGCCAGAGGCAAGGGCGTTCCCACGCCGACCGGTTATGGTATCTGGCTGGATACCCCGATGATTGAGATGATTCACGGCGAGGGTACCATTGAAAAGAGAATTCCGGCTATGCTTCGTATGTTCCTGAACTACGGTATCGATATGAGAAAGCAGCCGATTCTGATTTATCCGACCCTTCATTATCAGAACGGCGGTCTTGAGATCGGCGGCGAAGGCTTTACCAAGGTAATCCCGAATCTGCTGGTAGCCGGCGAGGCGGTAGGCGGTATTCACGGAAGAAACCGTCTGATGGGCAATTCCCTTCTGGATATCATTGTATTTGGCCGCAACGCAGGTAAGGCTGCAGCCCGCAAGTGCAAAGAGGTAGAGCTTGGAACGATGAATCTTAATCATCTTAAGAGCTATGCACAGGAGCTGGAAAAGGCGGGACTGCATACGGATGAGGTTTCTCCGATGCTGCTTCCGAATTACACCTTCGGCATGCCGAAATAACGCAGCAAAATAACGTCAATGGGGGTTGAAGTTATGGGGATTGTAACATGGTTTCAGGAGTCGGTATTATCCAATACCCTGATGATGGTATTTCTGATTGCCGTTATCGGTTATCTGGTAGGAAGTATTAAAATCTGCGGTCTGGAGCTGGGGACCGCCGGCATTTTGCTGGTGGCCCTGGTCTTCGGCCACTTTGGGGTAGAGATTCCCTCCCTGGTGCGGGAGCTGGGATTGATTTGTTTTGTAACCTCGGTAGGCTTTATTGCCGGACCGAAATTTTTCCGGAATTTTAAAAATAATGCCACGTCCTATATTTTGCTGGGCGCTCTGGTTATCGGAGCGGGCGCGCTGACCTGTGTGGCCGTGATTAAAATTTTTGGAATTCCGGTGGATATCAGCGTGGGTATGATGACCGGCGCGCTTACCAGTACGCCGGGACTGGCGGCAGCCCTGGAGGCGACCGGATCGGACGCGGCCTCTGTAGGCTATGGCATCGCGTATCCCTTCGGCGTTGTGGGCGTGGTGCTTTTCGTCCAGCTGATTCCCAAGCTTCTGCATACGGATATGGCGGCAGAGCGGGCAAAGTTCGAGGCTGCCGCAGGCGTGGAGGTGGCGGAGTTCCACAAAACCAAGAAGGAAGATTTATTCTATGCGGACAGTATGGGCTTCTTCCCGTTTTCACTGGCCATTGCCTTCGGTATTATTCTGGCGAAGATTGAGATTCCTCTTCCGGGAGGTGCGGTCTTTTCCCTGGGAACCTCAGGCGGTCCGCTGATTGCGGGACTGATTCTCGGTCACTTCGGTCATTTCGGAAAATTGAGTGTGCAGGTGGAGAAGCATGTCCTGGAGTGTTTAAGGGAATTCGGTCTGGCGCTGTTCCTTCTGGGAGCCGGAACCCAGGCGGGCGCGGGCTTCATCGAGATTCTGAAGGAGCACGGGGCGTTGCTGTTCCTGTACGGAGCTCTGATGACGCTTGTTCCCATGCTGCTGGGATACGTCTTTGCGGTGAAGGTGCTGCATCTGTCCCTGTTTAACTGCCTGGGATCTATCTGCGGCGGCATGACCAGTACGCCGGCCCTGGGAACCCTGATTCGTGTGACGGAGACCGATGACGTGGCCAGCGCCTACGCGGCGACCTATCCCATTGCGCTGGTGGCGGTGGTGCTGGCCAGCCAGTTTATCAGTTTGTTATTATAAACTCATAGGCCAGAACTATAGATTTATAAAATGTATCGAATTGTTTTATACATGGCAATGTGCTATATTACAGCTATGGAGGTGAAGTATCATGCGCGAGATTAAGGCCGCTGAGATCACAGATGTTGTAGAGCGCCTGTGTATCGAAGCCAATGAGCAGCTGCCGGAGGACATTAAAGGAGCTATCCGCCGCTGCAGAGCATGTGAAGACTGGGAGACAGCCCAGGGGGTTTTAGACAAAATTATCGAGAACTTTGAAATTGCCGGAGAGGAGCATGTACCCATCTGTCAGGATACGGGTATGGCCTGTGTATTCCTGGAGATTGGTCAGGATGTACATATCACAGGCGGCGATCTGCGGGAAGCCGTAGATGAAGGCGTACGCCGCGGCTATGACAAGGGGTACCTTCGAAAATCCGTAGTAAAGGATCCGGTGCGCCGCGGCAATACCGGCGACAATACGCCGGCTATGCTGTATACGGAGATCGTTCCGGGCGAGCAGATCAAAGTAACCGTAGGACCCAAGGGCTTCGGAAGCGAAAATATGAGCGCTATCCGGATGTTCAAGCCCTCTGCGGGAATTGAGGGAATCAAGAGCTTTATTCTGGAGACCGTGGAGGCAGCAGGACCGAATCCCTGTCCGCCCATGGTAGTAGGCGTCGGCATCGGCGGTACCTTTGATAAATGTGCGCTGCTGGCAAAGAAAGCCCTGATGCGCAATACCGAGGAGCCCAATCCGGATCCCTATTACGCAGATCTGGAAAAAGAGATGCTGGAGAAAATCAATGAGCTTGGTATCGGACCCCAGGGCTTTGGCGGAAAGACCACCGCTCTGGCTCTGAACATTGAGACTATGCCGACCCATATTGCAGGTATGCCCTGCGCAGTCAATATCAACTGTCATGTAACACGCCATAAGACGGAGGTGATCTAGGATGGAGAAACATATTCAGCTGCCTCTGACAGAGGAGCTTGCGAAAACCCTGCACGCAGGCGACAGCGTGTATCTGACCGGAACCATCTATACATCCCGTGACGCGGGACACAAACGCATGTGCGAGGCTCTCGCAAGAGGGGAAAAGCTTCCCTTCGATCCCACAGACGCTACGATTTATTATGTGGGACCGACTCCGGCGAAGCCGGGTCAGGTTATCGGAAGCGCCGGACCGACTACCAGCGGACGTATGGACGCTTACGCGCCGACCATGATGAGCGTGGGCGCGAGAGGTATGATCGGCAAGGGCGCGAGACTTCCGGAAGTGGTGGAAGCCATGAAGAAGTATCACGGTGTTTACTTCGGCGCCATCGGAGGAGCGGGAGCGCTTCTGGCGAAGTGTATCAAAAAATGTGAGTTGATTGCATACGAGGATCTGGGCGCGGAAGCGCTCCGAAAGCTCTATGTGGAGGATATGCCTCTCGTAGTCATTATTGACAGCGAGGGAAATAATCTGTATGATGAGGGAAAAGCAGCCTATCTGGCAAGCAAGAAAAACTAGATTTACGAAAGGAAGTTTTTTCCCATGTCTCTGATTCATGAAACAGAACAAGAGAAACAAATGTCCGAAGCCTTCGTGAACAGCGCCTTTCTGGCGCTGTCCGGAGGCTTTCAGGATGCTTATACCTATTTTACAAGAGAAGAGGTTTTCTCCAATGCCCAGACCGGCAACGTGGTGCTGATGAGTCAGCATTTCATGTGCGGCGAGTGGATGGCGGGTCTTCGCTACCTGTTCCCGATTCTGTCTTTTGCAGTGGGCGTCTGGGTGGCCGAGCAGATTCAGGGTCGGTACCGGTACGCAAGGAAGCTTCACTGGCGGCAGAGTATTCTTCTGCTGGAAATTGTTATTTTGTTTGTAGTCGGGTTTATTCCCACCCGTCTGGATATGATGGCGACCGCTCTGGTTTCTTTTTCCTGCGCCATGCAGGTACAGTCCTTCCGCAAGGTCAACGGTTATTCCTACGCCAGCACCATGTGTATCGGCAACTTAAGAAGCGGTATTGCGGCGCTGTCCGGCTATGTGCGGGAGCATAAGCCCCAGCAGGCGGAGCAGATGCTGTATTATTTCGGTATCATCTTTCTGTTTGCTCTGGGCGCAGGCGTGGGCGGCGTGCTGTCTATGAATCCAGCTGTGAGCATCCGGGCTATCTGGGTGTCCTGCGCGCTGCTGCTTGTGAGCTTCTGTCTGATGTTTATTGAAAAACCGAAGATATCTTAACGGTCAGAAATGTAACACAACGACTGAACAAGACAGAGTGACAGATGGTTGAAAAGGAGAGCGAAGATGGCAAAAAAAGAAAAAGAAATCAAGACCAACGCCATGCGTCTTTTGGAGCAGAAGAAGATTCCCTACACGGTACATACCTACGACGGTGAGGAATTCCACGACGGCGTCAGCGTGGCGGATATGCTGGGTCAGCCCCATGAGATTGTATACAAGACTCTGGTGACGGTGGCGAAGAGTAAAGAGCATTATGTGTTTGTAATTCCCATTGAGGCGGAGCTGGATCTGAAAAAGGCGGCGAAGGCCGTTCATGAAAAATCAGTTGAAATGCTTCCCTTAAAGGAACTGACGGATCTGACCGGCTACGTCCGGGGCGGCTGCACCTGCATTGGTATGAAGAAGCAGTTTCCGGCGGTGCTGGACGAGAGCGCAAAGCAGTTTCCGCGAATTATGGTCAGCGGCGGACGGCGCGGCTCTCAGATCGAAGTGAATCCGGAAGATCTGATGCGGGCGGCAGGCGGGACCTTTGCCGACGTTGTGATGGAATAGACCTATCATATAATAGAAGAAACAAAAGGAGGCGGAAGCGAACATTCCGCCTCCTTTTCTCTGCATTTTTCACAAAACGATCATATTTCCCTGTTATAATAGACAGAGATCAAGTATAATAAGAAATAATTTCTGTAGAAATAAGAGGCAGGAGGATTCGTGATGGATAAATTAAAAATTCTGGTAGTGGACGATGAGAGCAGAATGCGGAAGCTGGTCCGGGATTTCCTGGTAAAACAGAACTTTGAGGTACTGGAGGCCGGGGACGGCGCGGAGGCCCTGGACATCTTTTTCGGCACGGAGGGCATCGCCCTGGTGATTCTGGACGTGATGATGCCGAAGATGGACGGCTGGCAGACCTGCCGGGAGATTCGCGCGTATTCCAAGGTGCCGATTATCATGCTGACAGCCAAATCTGACGAGCGGGATGAGCTGCAGGGCTTCGACCTGGGCGTGGACGAGTATATATCCAAGCCCTTCAGCCCCAAAATTCTGGTAGCCCGGGTTGAAGCAATTCTCCGGCGTACCAGCGCCAGAGGCGCGGACGAGGTGCTGGATGCAGGAGGCATTTCCCTGGATAAGGCGGCGCATATCGTGACCGTGGACGGCAAGCAACTGGATTTGAGTTTTAAGGAATTTGAGCTGCTGACTTATTTTATGGAAAATCAGGGAATCGCCCTTTCCAGGGAGAAGATTCTGAACAATGTGTGGAACTACGACTATTTCGGCGACGCCCGGACCATCGACACCCATGTGAAGAAGCTTCGAAGCAAGCTGGGCAACAAGGGTGACATGATCAAGACCATCTGGGGCATGGGCTATAAATTCGAGGTGGGCTGAGTATGAAACATTCTGTCAAGCATCCGGAAAAGCATTCCATCAAGCGGCAGATGGCCGCTATCTTCATCGGTGTATTGGCGGCGGCATTTCTGTGTGTTGGTCTGATCAATGCTTTTTTTCTGAAGGATTATTATATGTCTGAAAAGCAGAAAGCCATTATCAGTGCTTACGAAGCCCTGAATAAGGGCGTCAGCAGCGGGCTTACCAATGACGACGATTTCAAGGCCAGCATGGAGCTTATCTGCAACACGGACAATATCTCCATCTTTGTCATGGACAACAGTGGTGAACCGAAGCTGGCCACCAACCGGGATTATCAGATCCTGCAAAAAAAGCTGTATAGCTATATTTTCGAGGCGGACACCCAGAATTCCATGGTGCTGGATAAGACGGACAATTACACGATTCGGGAGAGCCGGGATCATTTTTCCCAGGCGGATTACCTGGAGATTGTGGGCACCCTGGATTCCGGCGAGCCCTTTATTATGCAGACGGCCATTGAGAGCATCCGGGACAGCGCGGCCATCTCCAACCAGTTTTTCCTCTATGTGGCGCTGACGGCCATGGTATTCGGCTCCCTTCTGATCTGGTGGCTGTCCAGACGGATTTCCGAGCCTCTGCTGGAGCTGACGGACATCTCCAGGCGCATGGCGGATCTGGATTTCAACGCGAAATTCACGTGCGATATCGACAATGAAATTGGTGCGCTGGGCGAGCATATGAATGAGATGTCGGAGAATCTGGAAAAGACCATTTCCGAGCTGAAGACTGCCAACAACGAGCTGCAGCGGGACATCGAGCAGAAAAACCAGATTGACGAGATGCGCAAGGAATTCCTGTCCAACGTGTCTCACGAGCTGAAGACTCCCATTGCCCTGATTCAGGGCTACGCGGAGGGGCTGAAGGAGTGCATCAATGACGACGCTGAAAGCAGGGACTTTTACTGCGAGGTCATCATGGATGAGGCTCAAAAGATGAACACCATGGTGAAAAATCTGCTATCTTTAAATCAGTTGGAATTTGGCAACGATGTGGTTACCATGGAACGGTTTGATATTGTATCACTTATCCGAAATGTTTTAAATTCTTCGAAAATTCTCATGGAGCAGAAGGAAATCCATCTGATTTTCAAAGAAGAGGAGCCGGTCTATGTATGGGCCGATGAGTTTAAGATCGAAGAGGTCGTGACCAATTACATCAGCAACGCCATCAATCACTGTGATTTCGATAAAGTTATCGAGGTCAAGCTTCACCGGGAACATGATCTGGTGCGGGTATCGGTATTTAATACCGGCAATCCCATCCCGGAGGAGGATCTGGATAAGGTCTGGATCAAATTCTTTAAGGTGGATAAGGCCAGAACCCGGGAGTATGGCGGCAGCGGCATCGGCCTGTCTATCGTCAAGGCCATCATGGATTCCCTGCACCGGGAGTGTGGTGTCCGCAACTACGATAATGGCGTGGAGTTCTGGTTTGAGCTGGACGCCAAGGTGCAGGCGTAAGAGAGGAGCATTTTTATATGATAAGAAAACACATATACTTCTCTGGTCGCGTCCAGGGCGTGGGTTTCCGCTATCAGGCAGCCTACTACGCCCGGAACCTTGGCCTCACCGGCTGGGTTCGCAACCTTTCTGATGGGCGGGTAGAGATGGAAGTTCAGGGGCGGGAGACGCTCATCGGCCAGCTGATACTGACCCTGAAGAACCAGCCATACATTCGCATTGAAGGTATCGAATACCAGGAAATCCCTGTAGAATCCGAGGAAACCAAGTTCAGTACCCGCTTCAGCTATTGAAATTGTAGCTACTGTAGAAAAAGTTTTAAAAATTTTGAAAAAAGGTGTTGACATTCTCTTGCACCCGTGATAAAGTATAGAAGCTGTCGCGA
>CAKROP010000043.1 GCA_934373375.1 uncultured Anaerosacchariphilus sp. | reverse complement strand
GGCAATTATACAAAAGCCGATCGGGTTTTCATCTTTGAATTTCGCGAAGATCTGAATATCTATCGCAATACCTATGAATGGTGCGCGCACGGAATTACACCACAGAAGGATAACCTGCAGACGATAGAATTATCTGATATTCCGGTCTGGCAGGCTACCTTTGAGCGGGGCGACAGTATCATCATTAAAAATCTGGAAGATGTCCGAAACATTATGCCCAGCGAGTATGAAATTCTGCGTGTGCAGGATATCCACAGTGAGATTTCCTTTCCCATCTTCAGCAAGAATACACTCATCGGTTTTCTCGGGCTGGATAATCCGACCATTGAAAGTTCACACCGTTTTATTAACCTGCTGGCTGTCATCGGCAGCCATCTGGGCAGCGCCTGGGCCAATTTCCGGATGGACGCCACGCTGGAACAGAACCAGTCGGATCTGCGCGACAGTATGCAGGCCCTGCGAAAGGATCAGCAGGTATTGGAAGCCCTGTGCCGGGATTATACCTGTGTCTATACCCTGGATCCCACCACGGAGCGCATTGAACTAGTACAGGTAGACCCGAAAACCAACATGCAGCTGGTTCTGGCTGCCATGCAGACCCGGGAGCTTTCCCACCGCGAGATCATTCAGGTCTACTATGATAATTTCGTAGTCAAAACATCCTCTGCGCATTTTCTCACACGCCTGGACAGCCGCACACTTCAGGAAGATCTGGCCGAAAAAGAACGGGTCATCTATCGTTTTCGCGCCTTACCCAATTCCGTCGGACAGGAATATTTTGAGGTACAGGCCGTAAAGATTCATAATGAAGACACCCCTTATAATATTCTGGTGGGTTTTCATCATATCGACGATATCGTCAATCAGGAGCTGCGCCAGCAGAAGGAACTGGAGTCTGCCCTGGCTGAAGCAAGGCTGAACATTGAAATTGTATCTGCTATCAGTAAGCTTTATTTTTCAATCTACCGTATTAATCTGGAAACTGATGTATATGATGAAGTTTCCAGTGAAGATGAATTTCATCGCCTGACGGGTCTTTCCGGAAAAGCCTCCTCAAAAATGAAGGAGCTCTGCAATGCTTTTGTTACACATGAGTATTATGACCGGGTAATGCAGTTCCTTGATCTGTCCACCTTAAAAGAGCGCCTGGCCAACGACGAATCCATCGGCATTGAGTATCTGGCTAAGGACGGCAACTGGCATCTGGCCCGCTTTATCGTTAAAAAACGGGCTTCTGACGGGCACGTCACACATGTACTGTACACCACCCGTCTGATCAGCGACACCAAGCACCGGGAGCAGAACTGGATCGTTATCACAGAAGCCGCCAACAAGGCCAATGCGGCAAAAACCGATTTTCTGTCCCGTATGGCCCACGATATCCGCACGCCCATGAACGCTGTTATGGGCTTCACCGCCATTGCGCGAAACCAGCTTGATAGTCCCAAACGCATAGAGGACGCGCTGGATAAGATTCAGATTGCAGGCCATTATTTGCAGCAAATCGTAGACGATGTGCTGGATATCAGCTACATTGAAAGCGGTTCCCTGAAGCTGGACAATGTGGATACCTGTATCACAAAGCTGTTCCACGAGACACTGGAAACCGCAAAACAGATACAGCCCGAAAAGCATCTGCATTTTTCCTGCTCCATCCACGATATCGCATATGAGCATCTCTTTACGGATCCGCTGCGGCTTCAGCAGCTCTATATGAATCTGCTGTCCAACGCAGTGAAATACACTCCCGAGGGCGGTGAAATCCACTTCGAGATTTATGAGGAATTGCAGCCTCACAACCATCAACTGAACCTGATTTCCATTATTCAGGATACCGGCATCGGTATGTCGCCGGAGTTTTTAAAGGAAATGTACGCGAAATTCTCCCGGGCTGTAGACACCCGGGTCAATAAGGTGCGCGGAAGCGGACTGGGTCTGACCATCGTGCGGGAGCTGATGGAGCTGATGCAGGGCACCATCAAAGTAGACAGCACTCCCGGAAAAGGTACCTGTTTCCGGCTCACCATTCCACTCTCATATCTGGAACCGGACGCAGAAAAAACCGCAGCCGCCCAGAAGAAGATCCCCCCGGAAGAGCTCTGCCGCGGTATGCATCTTCTCATTGCTGAAGATAATGACTTAAATTATGAAGTGGCTTCTGAACTGCTGGCTCTCCACGACATCAGCTGCGAGCGTGCCGAAGATGGAGCTGTCTGCGTAGAAAAATTCAACACTGCGCAGCCCTTCACCTATAATGCGATTCTGATGGATATCCAGATGCCCGTCATGGACGGGCTGGAAGCCACCATGGCTATCCGCACACTGGAGCATCCCCAGGCCAAGTCCATTCCCATCATCGCCATGACGGCTAACGCCTTTACAGACGATGTGAACAGCTGCATGGCGGCCGGTATGAACCGGCATATGTCCAAGCCGCTGAATATCGATGATTTACTGGAAGTTCTCGCTTCCTACCGCAATTAAATCAAAAACAATTAAAGTACTTCCACCTGACACATTTTCATGGTGGTCAGCGCCGCCTCGTGGCTTGCGGGCGTCACGCCCGCACAGCAGGCGGCGATTACTTTCACCGGAATCTCCGGCAGATAAGCCTTGATGAGCAGCGCGTTGGATACCACGCAGATATCCGTACACAGACCAACCAAGGTCACTTCCAGTTCTTCCTTTTCCGCCAGCTTTTCGATTTTTTCCGCCAGCTCTCTGGATCCGAAGGTGGGCTTGTCCAGAATCTCTGCCTCACCCAGCGCCTTCGCCACCTTTTCGTTGATCTCCCATCCCTTTGTTCCCTTTACGCAGTGAACCACCGGAAGCTTTTTACCTTCCTGAGTCTCCAGATAGTTCTCCGGATGGGTATCTCTGGTAGCAAATACATCTTTCGTGTCGTATTTTCCAATTTCTTCCACTACGTTATCTACAATCTGAACAGCTTCCGCTGTTCCCAGACTTCCGTCGATAAAATCATTCTGCATATCTACTACAACCAGTAATTTCCGCATGCTAAATTCCTCCAAAATATAGTTTTTCATATCCAAGCAGGCTACACAGCCGGGTCATATAGGGCTGCTCAATCCGTGCTTTCTTCAATACCTCTTCCTGGGCGAAGACCTCTTCCCGGGTTCCGTCAGCCAGCACCTCGCCGTGGGCCATGACAATGACCCGCTCGAAATTCTCCGCCACGAAATCCATATCGTGAAGAATGGCAAGCACGGTCCGTCCCTCTGCCCGAAGCTTCCGGATAATGCCGCCGATGATCTGCCGTCCCTGGTAATCCTGGGCGATGGTCGGCTCGTCCAGAATCAGCACCTTCGTATCCATGGCCAGCACCGACGCGATAGCCACCAGCTTCCGCTCAGACAGCTCCAGATCGTAAGGATTTTCATTCGCCAGCTGTTCCAGTCCTACAGTCTTCAGCGCCGCAAGGGCCTTTTTCTTCGCCTCATCCTTACTCATACCGATATTCTCCGGACCAAACATGACCTCGTCCAGCACATGGTATTTGAAAATCTGATCGTCCGGGTTCTGGAACACATAGCCCACCTGACCTGCCAGCATGGCTACGGTTTTGCCAGCGATATCTTCACCGCCGTACCAGATGGTACCCCCCACCGGACGCAGCAGTCCTTTTAACAACTTCACCAGCGTGGTCTTACCGGCTCCATTCTGCCCTACGATGGCGGTGGAGCGTCCATCCAGTGTCAGATTCACACGTTCCAGCACCGGAACCTCCGGCAGATACCGGAACTTCAGATCCTGGATTCGAAAGACCTCCGCTCCTGCTGCCTTGGCCGCTTCCCTCTCTCCACAGCGTTTCGCAAACTCTGTTTCTTCCGGGAAGGCGCTCTTTAATTCCAGCGCGTCCCGCAGCGCCGCCGGATAGCAGCCATTTGCCTTCTTCACGCCAAAGGCCTTACAGATACGCGTATAGGCCGGCGGATTTACGCCATACTCTGCCAGATCCTCCCGGGAAAAGATCCGCTCCGGCGTATCGAACGCAATCTGCTTTCCCTTATGCAACAGCAGGATCTGATCGCAGTACTCCGCCAGCTTTTCCAGTTTCTGCTCCGCCATGATAATGGTAATTCCAGATTTTGCCAGCTTGTCCACCGCTGCAAAGACCTCTTCGCTTCCGGCCGGATCCAGCTGCGATGTGGGCTCGTCCAGCACGATAACCTCCGGCTCCATGGCCAGAATTCCGGCCAGGGCCACCCGCTGCATCTGCCCGCCGGACAGGTCAAAGGGATTGCGCTCCCGGTATTCCCAGATATCCAGAAGCTTCATAACCTCCTCCACGCGGCGGATCATTTCATCCGCCGGTACGCCGAAGTTCTGAAGTCCAAAGGCTATTTCCTCGAAAACGGTTTCTTTGGCTCCGGACAGCTGATTGAAGGGATTCTGAAAGACCAGTCCCACTTTCCGGCACAGCTTCGAAACCGGCGTTTTTCCCGTCTCGATTCCATCCACCAGAAGCTTTCCTCCATACGCGCCCTTGAAAAATCCGGGTACCAGGCCGCTGAAAGCCTGACAGAGCGTGCTCTTGCCGGCTCCGTTCTCGCCCACCAGACCGATGAAGGATCCCTTTTCTATCTCGAAATTCAGATCGTCCAGCGCCAGACGCTTCGTATTCGGATAACGATATTTTACATGTTCTGCTTTGATATATGTCATAGTATTACCCTCACTGCCACGGAAGCCAGAATCACCGCCGCCATACACAGGCAGAGAATCCGGTCGGAGCCTTTCATTTTATCCTCGCGCAGATAGGTTTTCTTTCCGCCTGCCTCAAAGCCCCGGATTTCCAGCGCGATGGCACGCTCTCTGGTATTGATAAGAGAACTCATAACCACCGGGGAGATAAGCGGCAGGAAGGATTTGGCGCGGGTCACAAGGTTCCCCTCGGTCTCCAGGCCGCGGCTTCTCTGGGCGTCCAGAATCGTATTCATGGTGCCGCTCATCTGCGGTACGATCTGGAATACCGAACTGATAACGTAGCCGATCTTCGGGGAGAAACCGATGCGTTCCATGTCCTCCACCAGCTCCGCGGGCCGGGTGGTCAGCACGAACACCGCAAAGGCAAGCAGCATGTTCAGCACGTTGAGACTGATTCTCACTGCGTACAGAATGCCCTCCCGGTAGAATTTCAGGGGGCCTGCCGCCAGCAGCAAGGTAGCATTTTCATGGTTAAATAATCCGTGGATCAGAAAAATCGTAATCAGAATTGTAAAAGAAAACGCAATCAGTGGAAAAACCTTGCGAATGATTTTTCCACTGAGCAGCATAACAAGACTGATTCCGATGAAGACGCCGAACACTGTAAGCTTTCCTGATATCAGGGAAGCCGCGATGGCTGTGACGATATAGCACAGTTTCGTAAACGGATGCATCCGGGTCAGATAAGTATCCTTGTCCACGTACAGACTGATACTTTTCATCTCATCACTCCTATGTAGTTTTTCATTAATCCAGGCTTTCGATGCCCTCGTTCACATCGTAAAGCGCCGTCAGCTTCTTCGGAAGTCCCTTCAGAATCGCGTAGACGATGAGAACGGTAATGATCTTATCCGGCACATCCACAACCACCTCGTCCAGGAAGGAGCCCAGCGCTACCGGCATACCGCCTGCCTGTGTCGCCGCGAATACAGCGTCGCCCCATACATTTCCGGTGGTGCCGCCCCAGAATATAACGTTCAGCGGAGTGGAAATGCAGACTGCCACCAGACCTGCCACAACAGAAGTCAGGAGCGCTCCGCTGAGCTTTCCCATTCTGCCAAGACGGGCCATAATACCAACTGCGATACCGATGCCAAGACTGGTCAGCGCGTAAATCAGGGTAATGGAATCGCCTGTGGTAAAGCCATAGATCAGGTTATTGGCCGCGCCGCAGATACCGCCAATGATGGGGCCGCCCAGGGCTCCGCCGATACAGGTTCCGATGGAATCCAGCCAGAGCGGAAGCTTCAGTACGGAAGCGAACAGCTTACCCAGATAATTAATTCCGATGCAGGCCGGGATCAGCACCAGGCTTGCAGTTGACAGTTTTGTCTTAAATACGTTACTCATAACACATATCCTCCATTTTCTGACAGGCGCTTAATCCGCCTGTGATATTCTGTAGCATGCTTCCAACGCTGTGTGAATCTCGTTATGTTCACCCTGCATCATTTTGGAAGCGCCGTCGGTGTAGCTGTTGATATTGTCCTCCAGGCTGTCCTCGTATTCCACGACGGTATTGAGAATCGAAGCGGTATGAACGCCGCGCAGCCGCCCGATGACAAATAAGGCAGCCGTCTCCATGTCTGCTCCCAGCACACCCTTCCCGGACCAGAACGCGTCGATTTCATCCTCCCGATCCGTATAAAAGCTGTCATGGCTGCGGGCCAGTCCCACATGGACCGGAATTCCTTCCTCCTTCGCTGCCGCCGCGCAGGCACATAGCAGGTCAAAATCCGGAACTGCAGGATAAATCGGATCCAGATAGGTCTTTGACGCGCCCTCGTCGCGCACAGCGCCCTGTACCAGGATCAGATCGCCCAGGCGGATATTCTTCTGCAAGGCTCCGCAGCTGCCGATACGGATGAGATGGGTCACACCCATACGGGTCAGCTCCTCCACGGCGATTCCCATGGACGGACCGCCGATGCCGGTGGACACCGCCAGTACCGGAAGTCCCTTATAGGTTCCCCGGATGCTCTTATATTCCCGGTTAAACGCAAGCTCCTGCACATCCTCCAGCTGCTCTCCGATACGGTCCACCCTGGCCGGATCTCCCGGCAAAATCCCGTAACGGATGCCCAGATTATCCGGAAGCTTCAGATGCGGCATCAGTTCCATATGATACGCCCTCTTTCTTCTCTGTCTGTTGTCTGAAACAGTTTTTGCATTGAACATAAAAATAGCACTTTACATGTGTCTTGTCAACTGTAAAGTGCTATTTAAAAGGGCTGCCCGGAATTGGACAGCCCCTTTTCTTTATCTCTCAAGACATTTTTTCAATTCTTCCACGGTCGCCGCAATCTGCGCTGCGCCTGCTTCCGTGAGCTCCTCCCGGCTGCCATAGCCGTAAAGCACGCCGATGCAGGGAAGGCCGTTTTCTCTGGCTCCACGGACGTCATTTTCCCGATCGCCGACCATCACGGCCCCGGACAGGTCATAGCCGCCCGCCTCTATGGCATAGCGGAGCACATCCGCCTTCTCCACCCGGTTTTCGTCCATACTGGCTCCCGCAATCCGATCGAAATACTGTGCCAGCCCGAAATGTTCCATAATCTGAACCGCAAACGCTTCCGGCTTGGAGGTAGCAACGACCAGCTTCCGTCCGGCATCTTTCAGATACGCCGCCAGTTCCCTGATGCCGGGATACACGGAGTTCTCAAACATTCCCTTTTCCACGTAGTATTCCCGGTAATATTCAATACTTTTTTGGCACTGCTCCGGCGTAAAGTTATAATATTTCGCAAAGGATTCCGCCAGCGGCGGACCTACAAATGTATTTAACACGCTGTAGTCCCCCACCTTGATATTCCATTTATTCAGGGCATACGCCACGGAACGAGTGATACCCGGGCCGGAATCTGTCAAGGTTCCATCCAAATCAAAGAAAATCGTCTGATACATGTTATTCTCCTGTGTCGATCTCATCCGTGTCTTCATCCGTATCTCCACTGTCTCCGGCATCAATCTCGCCAATTGCAGCGGAACCGTCTGTGGGCGGCTGATTTACCGCGCCGATTACATTGCCCGGATGCAGGCTGCAGGGCTTCGCTACCAGCGGGGAACCGGATACGCTGTTATCCTCCGGAACCAGGGTAATAACCCGGAACTCATGTACCGGGCACGCGTCTGTAGCCAGAGCGCCGCTCTCCACGCAGGCCTCACCGGTTACATGAACGTCACAGTACTCTGTAGGCACAGTTCCCTCCGCAAAGTATTCTGTTTTCACCATACCGTCACAGATGCCGGGAATCGGAAGCTTACCGGACGCCGCGCATACCGTGGCGCTGGTTACGGAAGACGGTTTCGGAAATCCGATATCGGACTGTCCCTCGCTTAATCTGGACATCACTGCCTTCCAGATCTTTTTGTGGTAACCGGTCTCTCCCTTCTTGCTGGAGAGCTCGTGGTTATTGTCATAGCCGGCCCAGATACCCGCCGTGTAGTAAGGCGTGTAGCCTACAAACCAGACGTCGCGGTTATCCGATGTCGTACCGGTCTTACCGGCAACGCTCATGCCGCCGAAGTTCACGGCTTTACCAGTACCCGTGGTCACTACATCCTGCATGGCGCTGGTCAGAAGCCATGCGGTACTGTCCTTCAGGACGGTTCTGCTGTAAGCTTCCGTATTATCAATCAGGACATTGCCGTCGTGATCGGTAATCTTTGTGTAGAAAACTGGCTTTTCATAGACTCCGCCGTTGGCGATGGTTGCGTAGGCAGCAGTCAGTTCTACGTTCTTGACGCCATTCGTGATACCACCCAATACCATAGCCTGGGTGTAATCGTTCTTGCCATCCTTCAGCTCTTTCTGCATGGTGGTAATACCCATATTTTCCAGGTAATTGATGCCAAGCGCCGGAGTGATATCCGTAATCGTCTTCACAGCTACGATATTCATAGACTGCTCAATACCTCTCCGGAGAGAAGTCCAGCCCTGATAATTCTCGCCGTTCCAGTTCCGGACCGGACGTCCCTTGCCGCCGTCGTAATTATAGGGTGCGTCATACTGGGTAGTCGCCAGCGTCATACCTGCGGAATCCAGCGCTGCCGCGTAGGCCGCCACCACCTTGAAGGTAGAACCGGGCTGACGGGTCGTATCTGTGGCACGGTTCAGGGACAGGCTCTCGGTCTTCTCGCCGCGGCCACCTACAATTCCCTTCACATAGCCTGTGGACTGATCCATCACAACCATGGAAACCTGCGGCTGGATGGTCATATTGATGGTCTCGTAAATCTTGTCGCCGTCCTCCACGATGGATTCTTTGTAGGCGTCGATGTGCGCCTGCGCGTCCTCCTCGCTGTCAAACAGCAGCTCAAACTTCGAGGATTCATTTTCCTTGAAATACTTCTCCATCATCTCTTTGCTGTAGTTGGTCTGCGTACCGTCCGGCTTCACCACGGTCAGGGCGTACTCCAGGCCAATCTTGGATCCTGCCGGATAGTTATCCTCGTTAGAGGTCTCCTCGTCCATAATCTTCTGGACCTCCGGATCCTGCGCGGTCTCGATGGTCAGGCCGCCGTTGTATACCAGATTATAAGCCTGCTGGGATGTGTATCCCTTGACCTCCTGCAGATCGTTGATCACCTGCGCGATGGTCGCGTCCACATAATAGGAATAGACGCTTGCGCTGCTCTTGGTCTCATTGGTGGTCTGAATGCGGTCATAGACGTCATCCGCCATGGCCTCCTGATATTCTTCCTCGCTGATATCACCGCATTTCTTCATATCCTCCAGTACAATATCCCGCCGCTTGGCATTCTCCTCCGGATCCGTAACCGGATTGTACTTGGTGGGGCTCTTGGTGATACCCGCGATAACCGCAGCTTCAGAGACAGTCAGTTCGCTGACGTCCTTATTGAAATAGCGGTTGGCTGCCGCCTGAATACCCAGAGTATTCTGTCCTAAATTGATCGTATTCAGATAGGCCTCCAGAATTTCATCCTTGGTCATGATCTTCTCAAGTTCCAGAGCCAGGTACTGCTCCTGCAGCTTACGCTCGATCTTCTCCACCAGCGTATCCTCACTCATGAAATCAAAGACACTGTTCTTCAGAAGCTGCTGGGTAATGGTGCTGGCGCCCTCGGTTTTCTTGAAGCCGCTGGCGATGCCCTTCACGCCCGCTCTGACAATACCCTTCAGGTCAATGCCGTTATGCTCATAAAAGCGCTCGTCCTCAACATCTACAAAAGCTTTCTGCACATGCTCCGGAATATTGTCAATATCTACCCAGACGCGGTTGGATCCCGCTGTGATAAGCTCTGCCATTTTATTGCCGTCAGAGTCTACCATAACGGACTTGTATCCTCTCGGAATTACACTGGTGCTGTCAATATCCGGCGCATTGTCGATGACTCCCTTGACGATTCCGATTCCGGCGCACAGACCGATCACGCCTGCTGCCAGCAGGCAAACCAGAAATGCTTTTATAAAAATTACGCTGGCCTTTTTACCGGCCTTCGCGGACTTGGAGTGCATAGACTTCTGCTTTTTCGAAGTACTGCGTTTCCCGTAATTCATGTTTTATCCTCCTATACATCCAATCATTATATCAAAAAGTAATGTCAGAATAAAGAGTTATTTGAGAAATTCACAGTTTCACAGTTTCTTAAGCATTTCCCCGCGTCTGTCCCTTGTGCGGAGACGCCTGTTTATATTATAATAATATACACTGTAAAAATTTAATATCTGTGACAGCTTTCGACATTCTTTTTTCAGGTATTCCTGTATAATTTTTGAAAACCCGGCACAGCCCGGCGCAAAGGAGATTATCATGCAAAAAGAATACCTGATTGAAACCCGTTCTGTCACAGACGAAAAAGGAAACCTGCTGCACCTGAAATATTATCTGATAGAGGAAGAACGGCCCGTATCACCCGCCCCGCTCTATCGGATCTGCATTAAAAAATCACTGACGGAGTCTCCCGGAGTGGAGGAAGCGGAAAGCACGCCGCCCGTATCAGCTTCAGAAAGCCGGGCCCGGGAAATGCTCCGAAGTCTAATAAAAAATGCAGTGACGCCCGTATGTCTTCTGGAAATCGTAGACGATATGATGTCTCTGGAGAGCGGACAGGCTTCCTGAAAGGAAGTAACATGTCAGAAGCATACCGTTTTGCATATGAGGGCGGTGTAGGTGAGCTTGTGGAAAAAAAATCCCGTTTTATCGCCACAGTAAC
>CAKROP010000042.1 GCA_934373375.1 uncultured Anaerosacchariphilus sp. | reverse complement strand
GCAGAAGAAAAATCACCAGATATTTTCCAAATTCACTTTTCAGTTCACGCAGTAAGCGCTTCCGCAGCGGATTTTTCATCTCATTCCTCCCACTACCACTCCAGATCCTCTGCCGGAATCTTGTGTTCGTTCCGGTAATCCTTGCGGATCATGCCGTCGCGCAGCCGCACCACACGGTCCGCCATATCCTTGATGGCGTCGTTGTGGGTGACCATGATGACGGTGTTGCCGTACTTCTGATTAACGGTCTCGATGAGCTTCAGGATGTCCTTGGATGTCTGATAATCCAAGGCTCCTGTGGGCTCATCGCAGAGTAGGATATCCGGGTTTTTCACAATGGCACGGCCAATGGCAGTACGCTGCTGCTGTCCGCCGGAAAGCTGGTTTGGCAGCTTCCCACGGTGGTCGTAGAGACCCAGGGTGTGGAGCAGTTCGTCCACGTCCAGGGGCTTGTCGCTGAGGTAAGCGCCCACCTCGATATTTTCCCGGACGGTCAGGTTCGGGATCAGATTATACATCTGGAAAATGTAGCCTAAGTGATTCCGGCGGTAAGCCGTCAGCTTCTTCTCCTTCATGTCAGCCATCCGCTCACCCTCGATGCAGATGTCGCCCTCGTCAGCTGCGTCAATGCCGCCGATGATATTCAGGAGTGTGGATTTACCGGAACCGGAAGGCCCCAACAGCACACAGAATTCGCCCCGTTCCATGGACAGGTTGATGCCCTTCAGCACCTCAATGCGGCTGTCGCCGGAGCCGAAGGATTTTTTTATATTATTGATGGTAAGAAACATGACTCCCTCCCCGAATTGCTGTATTTTGCAGGTTAGTTAATGCAAACTAACTTTACAGGGAAATTATAGTACAACGAGGACGAGATTTCCATAGTTTTTTTACCCAATTTTTATATTTTATCCGAAAAAAATGCACCGGATCATGCTTTCTAACATAATCCGATGCATTCGTATCTACGCCTCCGGGCTCCGAAGCCCCCGTGTATTCTTCTCCACCAGCTTCCGCGCCACCATAATCTGATGTCCGCAGCCCATACATTTCAGGCGAAAATCTGCGCCGACCCTTAAGATCTCCCACTCAGAGCTTCCGCAGGGATGCGCCTTCTTTAATTTTACGATATCTCCTACTTTATATTCCACTTAAAACCTCTCCGATATTGCCCTGGATCAGCAAATCCGCGCCGGCATCCCGGGGCGTGGCGTCCCGATTGATGACAACCAGATGCTTTCCGGTAAAATAGTCAATGAGTCCTGCTGCCGGATACACCGCCAGAGACGTGCCGCCGATGATCAGCATATCCGCCTGGGAAATAGCCCGCACTGCGCCGCGGATGGTCGCGTCGTCCAGCCCCTCCTCGTAGAGCACCACATCCGGCTTAATGATACCTCCACACTCACACCGCGGTATTCCCTCGGAATGCAGCATATAGTCCATATCATAGAACTTTCCGCATTTCTGACAATAATTCCGATGCACCGACCCGTGGAGCTCATAGACACACTTGCTTCCGGCCATCTGATGAAGCCCGTCGATATTCTGTGTCACAACAGCTTTCAGTTTCCCTTCCGCCTCCAGCTCCGCCAGCTTCTTATGGGCCGCATTGGGCTTCGCCTCCGGGCAAAGCAGCTTCTTCCGGTAAAACCGGTAGAATTCCTCCGGATTTCGCACAAAAAAGCTGTGGCTGATGATAGTCTCCGGCGGATACTTCCACTCCTGATGATAGAGACCGTCCACGCTCCGGAAATCCGGAATGCCACTCTCGGTGGACACGCCCGCGCCGCCGAAGAACACGATAGAACTACTTTCCTCCACATACTGTTTCAAAAGCCTGATCTTATCCTCTGTTCCCATAGCAATCCCTCCTGTTCGCTACGTTCACAACCTTTTAATATAACTTCTTCGCATGCACCAGGAACCGCTTCTCTCCGTGCTTCGTACAGGTGGACAGGGTAATGATGGAATCCTCCTTCGTCACCGTCACGCTGGTGTCATAGAGGGAGCGTCCCTTGATGGTCTTCAGATACTCCTCGTAGGTCTCGTCCGGCGCGAAGCCAATGGTGTAGCTGTCGCTGTCCGCCTCTGCCTCGTACACAGAAAATATCTGATAAGCATGGGTTCCGTCTGTCAGATCGATGTAGACATTGGGATGCGCCACCAGATAGGATGCGGAGCTGTACTCCTTTAAGCCCGCGAACATGGAACCATTCTTCATATTATGTCCGTAAATAATCGTATGTAAATCCGAGAAATCCCCGTTATTCAGCGTCTCCATGAAAATGCTGCCCGCGCTGTTCAGCTTCTTGCTGAAGGTATGATTCAGATAATAGGAATCATCGCTGGTATGCATCAGCGGATAGCTGATCTGGGTACCCGGAATCTGAATCCAGCCCACCGTATCGGAATTCTGCGCCTGCAGCTCGCTGATAGCCACACGCTGCACCCGATCTTCGGTATCGCCCTCCGCCTCAGCTCCATCCTCATTTTCTCCGTCCCCGACATCCGCAGTTACCGGTTCTTCCACCGGTTCCTCCGACACATAGGTCTGCAGCTTATCGTACTCGTCTGTTCCCTTCTTATACTCGATGAAAATGCCGGACAACTGCCAGATGCTGACTCCCAATACCACCACGCAGATGACCAGCACAATCATCAGCGGGACAGACATTTTGTTCTTCTTCTTTTTTCTGTTCTCGACCGCCATAATAGCCTCCTCAATCACTGTTCCTGTTTTTCCTCATTTTACCAGACCCACATGGAAAGATCCAGTGGCAGCTTCTCTTCTCCGGCGCAGACCGCTATGCTGACCGGTTCCTTCTCCACCCGGTAATTTCTTATAAAATACGGTTCTTTTCGAAGCTCCTGCCGCACCCTTTCCTCCGTCGTGTCAAAGGCATAAAGCGGAATCCGCAGGCCTTCGCCAATGGCTTTCAGAAAACTTTCCTTCCGCACCCACAGATCACAGAAGGCTTCCACCGGTTCTTCCGCCTCCTCCGAAGCTGCCCCGCCACAGGCCCTGTCAAAGGCTTCCCGTTCCCGCAGATGCATTTTATCCACAACCCGCCGCCATTTCGGGTGCGCTTTCCACATTTCCGCATCGACACCCACCGGCTTATCCCCAAAGGCACAGGCTATGTAGGGGCCGCTGTGGGAAATGCTGAGGTACAGATCCGGATAGCCTTCCAGATACGGCTTTCCCTTCTCATCCTTCTCTATCCGAGCTTCAGCCGCCGGGATTCCATATTCATTTTCCAGGGCAGACACGAGTAATTCTCTGGCCGCTTCGGACGGATCCTGGCCCTCTCCTGTCCGTGCCAGACGGATTTTTACCATTTACCAGCACCTATTTCTCTGCAAATAAAATCTGTTCCACCAGTTCTGCCGCATCCGCAATACAGTCATTACAAGAGCGAAGCGGGCAGCCTGTCTCCACACCTTTCAGCTCCTTACAGACCGAAGATCCATTCTTCTTCTGAAACGCCTCCACGAGCTGCTTCGAAATCTGATACGTCTTTCCCTTACTCACGGGCGCTTCCAGATCACCGCAGCTGTTCTTCAGTCCCGCCAGCATCACTGCGCCGGATACCGCGCCGCAGGTAGCCTGCATGCCGCCCATACCAAGCCCAAAGGCTTCCGTCGCCCGAAATACGCTCTGCTCATCCAGTCCCACCAAATCGCAGTAAGCGCAGGCCACAGACTGCGCGCAGTTATATCCTTTCCTATGGTTTTCCAGTGTCTTCTGTACTCTGCTCTCCATTTTACAAAATTTTTCCTTTCACTTATTTTTTCTGCTTATCCAGTAATTCCTGCAGCGCCTCATCGCTGTCAGAGATCCACACGTCCTCTTCCTCAGCGTTCAGTCCCAGATATTCCCTTAAGGTACAGGTCTCATCGCTGTTACCCCAGTCCTCAATGTATTTGTCGATGGCTTCAAAGGGAAGCTCCCCCGCCAGGTATTTTTCCTTGAACTTCATAAGTCCCTCCCGTTCGCATATTCTGTGCTTAGTATACTACACTTTTCTGCTTTCTACAAAGCCTTTTGCATACAAAAAACGGAGCAACGCCAAAGCGCTGCTCCGTTCGGATACATTTTTAAAACTTATGCTGCCTTCTTCGGATTTCTCAGAGTCTGAACACCTTCAATAACCAGGACGATAGCCAGGACAATCAGAAGGATACCAAAGATAGTCTGCGCCCAGGGACCCCAGTCTGCGCCGCCTGCCGCAATCATGCCGATCTGGTTCTTTACTGTCAGGCACAGAGAGCAGATGGTTACAACGATCATGAATGCCATCGGAAGCAGGAACATCTTGTTGTTCTTACCTGCGTTGCCAAGCCAGGTAGCTACAGCCAGAAGGCCGATGCCTGCCAGCAGCTGGTTCGCTGCTCCGAACAGACCCCAGATCTTTGCGTAGCCTGTCATACCGAGCAGGATACCCAGAACTACAGTCAGGATGGTTGCGAAGTAGGGATTAACCATAACCTTCTTCCAGCCTTCCTTTACATCCTTTGCTGTTTCGCCCGGCTCAAGCCAGAACTCCTGGAACATGAAACGTGCCAGACGTGTAGCAGTATCCAGAGAGGTCAGACAGAATGCGGAGTAGGTCAGCACCAGAAGAGAATTCAGGATGCTGTAGCTTCCCGGAATGACGTCGTCGATCATGTGAGCAATACCACCGCCGAAGATCGCTGTAGCTCCGGTCAGAGCTGCGTCCGGATGAGCTGCGTTCCACTTATAAGCATAGCCGATAGCGCACAGAGTCAGGACTGCAAGTACGCACTCCAGAAGCATGCCGCCGTAAGCGATGGGCTTTGCGTCCTTCTCTTTATCCAGCTGCTTGGATGTGGTTCCGGAAGATACCAGTGAATGGAAACCGGAGATAGCGCCACATGCTACAGTAGTAAACAGAACCGGGAACATATACTGTACACCATTTCCGTTATCTACAGCGAAGCTGGTCACTGCCGGGAAGGTGCTGTCAAAGGTCGGATGTGCTACAACGACGCCGAAGAACGCTACTGCCAGCATTGCGTAAAGCAGGAAAGAGCTCAGGTAATCACGGGGCTGCAGCAAGATCCATACCGGTGTAACAGAAGCGATAGCGATATAGATACCTACAATCCACATCCACGCCTTAGTAGACAGGTAAATCGGATGGAAGTTCATTCCGATAGCCATAATCAGTACGATAGCCAGTACGCCGACTACGGAAGCGATGCCCATGGGCATGTTCCGACGGTATACACAGAAACCGAATACGACAGCAATCACGATGAACAGGATAGAGATCATGGCAACGGTAGCCGGTGTCTCGGAAGCTGCCATATTCAGAGCGCCGGTCTCATCATATACTGCGCCGAAGGTAGATGCTACGATAGAAGCGAATGCCGCTACTACCAGGATCAGGGTCAGATAAGAGAAGATAATGAACAGCTGCTTTGCGCGCTTGCTCATGTTGGAAGAGATGATCTCTCCGATAGACTGTCCCTTGTTACGAACGGATGCGAACAGAGCACCAAAGTCATGTACGCCGCCGAAGAAAATACCGCCAACCAGGATCCACAGGGTTACAGGCAGCCATCCGAACATAGCTGCGCCAATCGGTCCGGTAATCGGGCCTGCGCCTGCGATAGAGGAGAAATGATGTCCCATCAGAACCGGGGCTTTCGCCGGAACATAGTCTACACCATCTTCCATAGTATGAGCCGGTGTCTCAGTTTTGTTGTCGCCTACGCCCCACTGCTTGCAGAGCCATCCGCCGTAGAAGATGTAGCCCGCAATCAGAATTGCGACACAGACGATAAGAAGTACCAGTGAATTCATTGTTACATACTCCCTTTCTTTTTCTTAGCATATAAAATTTTTTTCAAAATTTTCGCTGTATGACGGCCTCCCCCGTTGGCATCAATCTGTCCCGTGGAAACCTGGACTACCGCAGTGTGATGGTCCATCCAGCCGTGCAGTGAAAAATGAAAACTTTTGTAAATGCGGCATTTCTTCAATGCCTTCCGCGCATCCTCATCACAGGTATCACAAATGAAAACCGGCGTAATATAGGAAGCCATATGGCCCGGTCCCGGCTTGACGCGCTGCATCCCGTCCTCCTGGATGTAATCTCTCCATTTCTCGTAGAGCTCCAGGGTCAGATGCGGGATATCCACGACATAAAGAAATTCCTCATTGTCCGCGGACCAGAGCTCTGCCTTTTTTGACAACACATATTTCTCAGAATGTTCGAAGAAATCACAGCGGGCCGCAATCGGAGTCTCATCCTCCTGCATGTGGATATCGTAATAGGTTCTATAGCTTTTCAGCAGCCGTTCGATGGCCGCCTCTCTTGTATACTCCATGTATATAGCACTTTCTATATAAATCTAAAAAATTGATAAACTTTCTTAAAAACTTTTTATAGTATAATACTTTTTAGGTATTGTTGCAATACCTTGCAGATGAAAATCTACGATTTTTTACAAAAAGTTGTACCTTTCACCATATTTCGACGCAAACACGGACTTTGTACTCGTCGCTCGCGTAAAAAAAGAAAGCCGCGGCAGATAACGCACTCTGCTACGGCTTTCTTACTATTTAACTGTTACCTTGAAGGGCTTTACAGATACTTCTTCAGCTCTTCAGCCTTGTCTGTCTTCTCCCAGGGCAGGTCAAGGTCTGTACGGCCAAAGTGACCATAAGCTGCTGTCTGCTTGTAAATCGGTCTGCGCAGATCCAGCATACGGATAATTCCTGCCGGACGCAGGTCGAAGTTCTCGCGGATGATCTCTACCAGCTTGGTATCGGAAAGCTTGCCGGTTCCGAAGGTGTCCACGTTGATGGATGTGGGTCTTGCCACACCGATGGCATAGGAAAGCTGAATCTCGCACTTGTCAGCCAGACCTGCAGCCACGATATTCTTTGCCACATAACGGGCTGCGTACGCTGCGGAACGGTCTACCTTGGTGCAGTCCTTACCGGAGAAGGCTCCACCGCCGTGACGCGCCATTCCGCCGTAGGTGTCCACGATGATCTTACGACCGGTCAGTCCGCTGTCTCCGTGCGGTCCGCCGATAACAAAACGTCCTGTCGGGTTAATATAAAACTTGGTATTCTCATCTACCATCTCTGCCGGAAGGATCGGATCCAGAACGTATTTCTTAATGTCCTCGTGGATCTGCTCCTGGGTTACATCCTCGCTGTGCTGGGTGGAGATAACCACAGCGTCCAGACGTGCCGGCTTACCGTTCTCATCGTACTCTACAGTCACCTGGGACTTTCCGTCCGGACGAAGGTAGGTCAGAGTACCATCCTTACGAACCTTGGTCAGCTGCCTGGTCAGCTTATGCGCCAGGGAAATCGGATAGGGCATCAGCTCCGGAGTTTCGTTGACTGCGTAGCCGAACATCATACCCTGGTCGCCGGCGCCGATGGCTTCGATCTCGTCCTCGCTCATCAGGTGCTCCTTGGCTTCCAGCGCCTTGTTTACGCCCATGGCGATATCGGCGGACTGCTCGTCGATGGCAGTGATAACCGCGCAGTTGTCTGCGTCAAAGCCGTATTTTCCACGGTCATAGCCGATCTCGCGCACGGTATCGCGAACAATTTTCTGAATATCTACATAGCCCTTGGTGGTAATCTCGCCCATAACGAGTACCAGGCCGGTAGTGGTAGCGGTCTCGCAGGCTACGCGGCTCATGGGATCCTGCTCCAGCAGGGCGTCAAGAATGGCGTCGGAAATCTGATCGCAGATTTTATCCGGATGGCCTTCGGTTACGGATTCTGAAGTAAATAATAATTTTTCCATGGTCTCTTCCTTTCTTCTTTTTTACTTGTGTATGGAAACAAAAGTTAAGGCCCGCTTAATTTTAAGCGGACCTGTTTATATCACGATAACCAAATCCTCTTATTGTTCGATTCAACTCGCTCAGGTTGGCACCTTCCGCTTACGCGGGGTTGCCGTGACTTCACAGATCCTTTGTATCTCCATCACTCTGAATAAGAGAAAATTTACAATATTCAATTTGCTTATCCTGTGCTCTACATTACACTACTCCGGGTGTTTTGTCAACCCACTCTGAGGCGAAATTTCTGAAGCGCTCGCTCATCCTCCACTTTCTCAATCTCAGCGCCCAGAGAACGGAGCTTTTCGTCAAATCTCTCATAGCCGCGCTCGATGAAATGGATGTCATCTACGATGGTGATACCGTCCGCTGCCAGACCAGCGATAACCAATGCCGCTCCCGCACGGAGATCCGGACTGGATACCTGCGCACCAGTGTAGCGCTCCACGCCCTCGATAATGGCGGTGTTGCTCTCCACCTTGATATTCGCACCCATGCGCGCCAGCTCGTCCACATATTTGAAACGATTCTCGAAAATGCTCTCAGTCACAATACTGCTGCCCTTGGCCAGCGCCAGGGTTGCGGTAATCTGAGGCTGCATATCCGTCGGGAATCCCGGGTAAGGCAGTGTCTTGACATTGGTGCTGCGAAGTCCCTTGGAGCATACCACGCGGACTGCGTCGTCCAGCTCCTCAATCTCACAGCCAATTTCCAGAAGCTTGGAAGTGGTGGCCTCCAGATGCTTCGGGATCACATTCTTGACCGTCACATCACCTCGGGTCGCCGCCGCCGCAAACATGAAGGTTCCTGCTTCAATCTGATCCGGGATAATCGAATACTCCGTGCTGTGAAGCTTCTCTACACCCTTAATTCGAATCACATCCGTACCTGCGCCCTTGATGTTGGCACCCATGCTGTTCAGGAAGTTCGCCACGTCTACCACGTGGGGCTCCTTAGCCGCATTTTCCAGAACGGTATTGCCCTCCGCCATAGATGCTGCCATCATGATATTGATAGTCGCTCCTACGGAAACCACATCCAGATAGATATGGCTGCCGCGCAGATGCTCTGCCTCGGCCATAATGGATCCGTACTCAATCTTCACGTCAGCGCCCATAGCCCGGAAGCCCTTCAGATGCTGATCGATAGGTCTGCTGCCGATATTGCAGCCGCCCGGAAGAGGAACCTCAGCCTTCTTATACTTACCAAGCAAAGCGCCCAGCAGATAATAGGAAGCCCGAATCTTCTTAATATATTCATAGTCAACACTGTAATCCCCGATGCGGGATCCGTTGATCTTTACCGTATGACGATCGATGCGGTCTACCTGCGCGCCGATCTGCTGCATAGCTTCCAGGAGTACATTGATATCCCGTACATCCGGAAGATTCTCTATCAAAACTGTCTCATCTGTCATAATTGCTGCCGCAAGAATTGCAAGGGCCGCGTTCTTCGCGCCACCGATCTCTACCTCGCCGACAAGGGGGTTGCCACCTTTAATCACATACTGATCCATAATAACTCCCGTTTCTCTGCTTTCTGTTCTCTAAATTTATTATCTATGTTTTATATCATTTCCAAAAACGTCTCTTTTAGTCTTAGTTTAGTATACCACAAACTTTCTATTTGTAAATACCGTATATTTCACGAAAAATGCCCATTTTCAGGGGAAAACTCTGCATTACTTACACGATTTTGCTTTTCGCTTCTTCCCTTATTTTCGCAAATACGCTATAATACTCTTTGTATTGTTATAGATTTTGAGGAGATTACTATGAAGCCTGTATTTTTTATTGATTATGATAACACAATCTTCAGTCATCAGACCGCTTCCATTCCGGAAAGCGCTGTTGCTGCTCTGAAAATGCTTCAGGAAAAGGGCTGCCCTGTGGCAATTGCCAGTGGACGCTCCTTGCGGACTTCCCAGCTTCCGGAAGAGTTACGGGAACGCTTTACACCGGACTGTTTTGTCAGCTCCAACGGTGCGATTGTGGAGATCGAAGGAAAGCTGGTCTGGGAAAAATATTTCGATCCGGACCTTCAGAAACGGATTCTGGATTATGTGCTGGAAAAGCAGTACTGCCTGACCTGCGGCTACAACAATATCTGGTACACCTCCAATATCGACCGCTTTATGAAAAATATTTCTCCGGCACGGAAAGCCATGGCTCCCCGGCACGGGAAGGATTTTCTGGAGCTGTATGAGAAAAGGGTTCCTTCCTTCTTCCTTGCGGACTCCAGAGAAGCTATCGACGACCTGCAGGCGCATTTTCCGGAAGTAAAGCTGCTCTATATGGGCGACAATCTGGGCGGAGCCGACATCATTCCCCGGGAAAACGGCAAAGTAATTGGTGCCAAACGGGTGCTTGACCATTATCACACGGATCTTTCAAATGCGGTGGCCATCGGCGACAGCATGAACGACCTCGAGCTTATCCGTGCCGCCGGCTTTGGCATCGCCATGGGAAATGCCATGACAAAGGTGCAGGCTATTGCAGATTATGTAACCGCCGATATTGATCATGATGGACTGGCTCAGGCTATTAACCAGGCACTTACGCATTTTGCTGACCAATTTGCCTGAACTATCTTTTCAGAAAAAGAAAAGGATTCGTACTTTGCCTGAATAACGCAAAGCACGAATCCCTTTTTTTAATAAATTCCGCCGCACCGCCGATCCCGTCTGCGGCATCTCCGGCTGTACATCTCGTTCAACAGCATCACCGTCACGAAATCCTCCAGCCAGTTCCGCCCGTTGACCTCCTGCATCATCAAATCATCCTGATACGCGCTCTTATCCAACCGCTCGTAAATGCTGCGGCTTACGCGCCGGATCATCAGCTGATCCGGATATTCGTCAAACATGAAGCTGCCCTCGTACTCCTGCATATCGCAGGCCTTCTCTACCAACGGCTGAATGCGTCTTGCAAGCATTGGATACAGTTCCCGAAAGCGTCTCTGATCGCGCGTTTTCTCATCTTCCCATGGCAGAAAAGGGTAAAACGGATATGCCTGATACATTCCGAAACCGGATTGCAGTTCGTCGTCATATTTCATGGGGATATCCTTTTTGTAGTAGTATATGAAAAAACCGGAACTTCGTGCGTCCGCCTGAGGCGGACACTGAAACTCCGGTTTTCTTTTGCCAATCTATTCGATTATCCTTTTACATCCAGACGGAGCAACGC
>CAKROP010000041.1 GCA_934373375.1 uncultured Anaerosacchariphilus sp. | reverse complement strand
GAAGAGACCTACGCGGTTCCCATTCTGACGGATGGACGGCTGACCGGACTGGCGGATCTGGATATCCGGCTGGATGGAAAAACGGCGGACCTACAGTGGGAGCAGACCGGCCTGCATCGTTATACGGGGACCTGCAGAGTCCTGGCGGAGCAGGCATACCGCTTTCATGCGGCCTGCCGGGATGCGGCGGGCAATCCGATGCGGGCGGGAAATGCGCTGGTTCAGGCCGGAATACAGGAGGACAAATATGAAGGGCATCGCCTGCTGATAGATCGGACGGCGCCGAAGGTGGCAGTCTCGGTGGAGGGAAAGCCGGTGGCGGTACATAAGGGACGCAGTTACTATGCGGAAGATACGCTCCTTCGGGTTACGGTGGCGGATGAAAATCTGCGTCTTCGTGAAGTGCGGGCGGAGATACTCAGAATGCAGGCGGAGGACAGCAGCGGCATGGCCATAGCCGGGACAGCAGCCTGGAATACGGCGGAGCAGTGGAAGGAGCGGGAGCTGATTTCCGGCAGCCGGACACTGGAGCTGCCCCTGACGACGGAGGCAAATTATGGGATTCCCGTGAACATTACGGATCTGGCCGGTAATCAGGCGGTCTGGGCGGAAGGGGAAGAATACCGGGGAGCAATCGGAGATTACCGGGTGAAGGTGACAGTAGATAAGACAGCCCCGGATGAACTGAAGCTGACCGGAGAGCCTGCGTCTTACCTGCCTTATGAGCCTTATGGCTGGCTTTTTTCCGCACAGTCCGTAAGCTTATGTGCGAAAGCCCGTGACAGCGTGGCGGGTATTCAGAAAATCCGCTATACTCTGACGGACGCGGAGGGAGCGGTCACAGTGCGGGAGCAGAGCTTTGAACCTGCGGCGACGGAAAGCTTTGAACTGACTCTTCCGGTTTCGAGGGAAACGGCAGATTTCAGGGGAACCGTGCAGGCGGAAGTCTGGGACTGGACAGGTCGTAAATCTGAAAAGACCCTGAGCTGCGGCGTCGAGAGCGTGGAAACACACGAAAAATCCGCAGAAGCCCGGTTGGCCATAGGCACAAAGCCCAGCCGCATTGTGGATGGACAGGCCTATTATAATACGGACGTGGAGCTCAACGCATTCCTGGCGGACCATTTCACAGGCCTGCGGGATTGGATTATCCGGGCGGACGGACAAATCCGCAGCGAAAAGAAATATCTGTCGGAGCTTACTTACGAAGCGACAGAAACCATGAAGCTGCGTGCTGCGGACTATAACCACAATGACGTAAAGGTACAGGCAGAGCTCACAGACAACGCAGGATACGAAAGCAGGACGGAGATAAGCTGCAATATCGATGTGACAAAGCCGGAGATTACCGTAACCTATGATTTGAATACTCCGATCCGGGAAACCTGTTACCGGGAACCCCGGACAGCTACGATTACCATCAAAGAGCGTAATTTCGACCCGCGGGACGTGGAATTCCGGATTACCAATGGGGATGGCCCGGTGCCGGCGCCGGGGCCCTGGACACACAGTGGCAGCGGCGACGAAATGACGCATACCTGTCAGCTTGTATTTGAGGCGGACGGAGCGTATACCTTTCATGTGAACTTTCAGGATCTGGCGGGCAACCGGGCGGATTACGACCGGACAGACGTCTTTGTCATCGATCGCACGCCGCCGGAGCTTACCGTCGCCTGGGACAATACCGACGTACAGAACGGCTTCTATTATAAAGAAGCCCGCACCGCACGGCTGACGATCCGGGAAAAGAATTTCGACGAGAAAGCCATTCAGATCCGAACACTGGTGGAGGAAGAGGGGGAAGAACCGGAGCTTTCCGCCTGGAGCCACAACGGAGAAATGCATACGGCCAGACTCCATTTTCAGAAGGACGGGGCCTACGCTTTCCGTGTGACCGGAAGGGATCTGGCGGATAATGAGCTGCCCTTATGGGAATCGGAACGCTTTGTGCTGGATCAGACGCCGCCGGAGCTTACCATTTTTGATATCCTGGACCATTCCGCCAATAACGGCGCTGTGCGTCCGGGCATCCGAAGCATGGACAGATATTATGATCCGGAGGGAGAGAGTATTACCCTGACCGGTTATCATAACGGTGATATAAAGCTGGCCGGAAAGCTGAGCCGCAGTGAAAATGGCATGGAATACAAGCTGGATGATATTCCCATGGAGCAGAAATGGGATGATATGTATACGCTGAAGGCAGTTGCAGCCGATCTGGCAGGCAATCGTAAGGAAGAGACGGTCACCTTTTCTGTAAACCGTTACGGCTCTGTCTATACTCTGGGCGAGGCCACGGAAGGGCTGGCGGGCGAACAGGGGAGCTATTATACCCGGGAAGAACCGGAGCTTGTGATTCTGGAGACCAATGTGGACACTCTGACACTCCGGGAGATTACCAGCAGTCACGACGGGGAGCTTAAAAGCCTGAAGGAGGGAACAGATTATCAGGTGAGCAGAAGCATGGAGACAGGCTGGCAGCAGTATACCTACCGGATTGCGAAAGAAAATTTCACCGGGGAGGGCGTCTATGCAGTAACCCTGTATTCCGAGGATCGGGCTTCCAATGTCTCCGACAACCGCAGTAAGGGCAAACGGCTGGAATTTGCCGTGGACAAAACGCCGCCTGTGATTCTGGTTTCCGGTGTAGAGGAGAATGGCCGTTATCAGGAGAGTCATCGGACGGTGCTGCTGGATGTGCAGGACAATCTGGGAATGCGGGAGCTTCAGGTCGGACAGGCCGGGATTGTTCATGTATACACAGCTGAAGAACTGCGGGAGAACGACGGCAGAATGGAGCTTACGCTCAATAGCGCCGACGACTGGCAGGAGCTGACAGTGCAGGCGGTAGATCTGGCCGGAAATCAGGCGGAGATAACGCCGATCCGTTTCCTGCTGACGCCCGACAGCCGCATTCAGGCAGAGCAGAGCAAAAAGCCGCAAATGGCTGTGCGCACCGGTGATTCAGGCTTGACAATACTTTTGTTTGGCGGTATGATAGCAGCGGTTCTGATTGGCATCCGGAGACGGCGAAAAAAGATCAGAATCAGGGAAAATAATAGTTGACACAGGAATTCCCATGTGTTAATATATCATGGTGACAGAAAGCAGAGTATCCACTCTCACCTTAGCGCAGACGGCGACTCGGGTTTATAATTATCGAAGCTACCGACAGGAATACAGGTCGTGTAAAGAGATATTTAAGTGGATAGTCTGACTATCCACTTTTTTAGTTTTTTTCTTTCTTAGAAGGAGGGCACTACAATTAGCGATTTAATGATTAACGAACAGATCCGGGATAAGGAGATTCGCCTGATTGGCGCTGACGGAGAGCAGCTTGGCATCATGTCTGCAAGAGATGCGATGAAGATTGCCCGGGAAGCAGAACTGGACCTGGTGAAGATTGCACCGACGGCGAAGCCGCCTGTATGCAAGATCATTGATTACGGCAAGTACAAGTACGAGCAGGCGAGAAAAGAAAAGGAAGCCAAGAAGAAGCAGAGAACCATTGAGATCAAGGAAGTTCGTCTGTCACCGAATATCGAGGAGAACGACCTGAATACGAAGGTGGGAGCTGCAAAGAAGTTCATCCAGAAGGGTGACAAGGTAAAGGTAACCTTACGTTTCCGCGGAAGAGAGATGGCCCATGTGCAGAAGACAAAGCAGATTCTCGACGTATTTGCAGAGAAGATGTCCGACGTGGCTGTAGTGGAGAAGGCTCCGAAGATGGAAGGCCGTCAGATGATGATGTTTCTGGCAGAGAAGCGTCAGTAATAATTTGAAATCAACCGCGCAGGCGGCAATGATTTGATAGAAATTTGGAAAAGGATACTAGGATAGGAGGAGTATATAAAATGCCAAAAATTAAGACAAGCAGAGCAGCTGCAAAGCGTTTCAAAGTAACAGGTACAGGCAAACTCAAGAGAATGAAAGCTTATAAGAGCCATATCTTAACCAAGAAATCTCAGAAGAGAAAGAGAAATCTCAGAAAAGCTACCATTACGGATGCAACCAACGTAAAGAGCATGAAGAAGATTCTGCCGTATCTGTAAGTTTCAGTACAGAAGGCGGAAGTGAGAAGTTTCAAGGAGGAAAGAAGAAATGGCAAGAATTAAAGGCGGTTTAGGCGCTAAGAAAAGACATAACAGAGTATTAAAGCTCGCTAAGGGTTATAGAGGAGCAAGAAGCAAGCAGTATCGTGTAGCAAAGCAGTCCGTGATGAGAGCACTGACCAGTTCCTACGCAGGAAGAAAAGAGAGAAAGCGTCAGTTCCGTCAGCTTTGGATCGCTCGTATCAACGCAGCAGCACGTCTGAACGGACTGTCCTACAGCAAGTTCATGTATGGACTGAAGCAGGCTGAGGTTGAGCTGAACCGTAAGGTACTGGCTGACATGGCAGTAAATGATCCGGCTGGATTCGCTACTCTGGCAGAAGTTGCTAAGAGCAAGCTGGCATAAGACCGAAGAAACAGAGCGCATGATGCAGCCACAGGCTGCGCATAGCGCTCTTTGTTGTTGAGAATAATTAGCATCAGGAAAGCATGATTGCTGATTGCTGGTGCCGTAAGATCTGGAGGTAAAGAAAATGACAGAGATTACCATTATTTCCGGTTTCCTGGGAGCCGGAAAAACAACACTGATTAAGAAGCTTCTGGAAGAAGTATTCAAGGGCGAGAAAATCGTCCTGATTGAGAATGAGTTCGGTGAGATCGGCATCGACGGAGGCTTTCTGAAGGAGGCCGGCGTACAGGTAAATGAGATGAATTCCGGCTGCATTTGCTGTTCTCTGGTAGGAGACTTTGGAACTGCGCTGAAGGAGGTTATCGATACCTATGCACCGGATCGCATCCTGATCGAGCCGTCAGGCGTAGGCAAGCTGTCTGACGTTATGAAGGCAGTCCAGAATGTGGCAGGCCACATGGACGTCCACATCGACAGTTCTATCGTTGTCGTAGACGGAAAGAAGTGCAAGATGTACATGAAGAACTTCGGTGAGTTCTTCAATAACCAGGTAGAGCATGCGGGCACCATTGTACTGAGCCGTACCCAGAGCATGACCGAGGAGAAGCTTGCAGAGGCAGTTAAGATGCTGCGCGAGCACAACGACAAGGCTACTATGATCACCACCCCCTGGGATCAGCTGAACGGCAAGCAGATTCTGGACGCCATGAAGCATGCGGAGCTGGATATGGGCGACCTGCATCAGGATGATGACGATCATGATCACGAGCACCATCATGACCACGATCACGACCATGAGCATCATCACGACCATGATCATGACCATGATCATGACCACGATCACGAGCATCATCATGATCACGACCATGATCACGGCGAGGGCTGTACCTGCGGCTGCCATGATCACGACCATCACCATCATCACGATCACGACGGCCATCATCATGCGGACGAGGTATTTACCAGCTGGGGCGTAGAGACCCCGAAGCGCTTCAGCAGAGAAGAGCTTGAAAAGATCCTGGAGACACTGAGCAAATCCGGTCTGTATGGCCTGATTTTACGTGCCAAGGGTATCATTCAGAATACGGATGGAAGCTGGATGGAGTTTGACTTCGTACCGGAGGAGTATGAGATCCGCGAGGGTAACCCGGATTACACCGGACGTCTCTGTGTCATCGGTTCTCTGCTTGATGAGGATGGTCTGAAGGAACTCTTCGGAGTATAATGAGGAAGATAGTATGGCAAATAAAATCCCAATTTATATGGTAAATGGCTTTCTGGAGAGCGGAAAGACCACATTTATACAGGAGACCCTGTCCGACCCCTATTTCTCCGACGGTGGCAAGACCCTGCTTATCGCCTGCGAAGAGGGTGAGGAGGAGTATGACCTGCATGTGCTGGAGTCCTATGACACCACACTGGTGACCATCGAGGGCAAGGCGGAGTTTACTGCCGAGTTCCTGGAGGAATGCCAGAAGAAGTACAAGCCCAGTCAGGTTATGATTGAGTGGAACGGCATGTGGGGCATGCAGCTGTTCCGGGAAATGCGTTTCCCGAAGGGCTGGTTCCCGGCCCAGGGCATTACCCTGGTGGACGCGACCACCTTTGATCTTTACATGCAGAATATGAAATCTCTGTTCATGGATATGGTACAGGATTCCGATCTGGTTATCTTTGACCGTTGCGTGGAGGGTACCAAGGCGGCGTCCTATAAGCGCAACATCCGTGCCGTGAATCCCCGGGCCCAGGTGGAATTCGAGCAGGAGGGCGGCGAGATCTTCGAGTTCGAGGATGAGCTTCCCTTCGACCTGAACGCGGATATCATCGACATCAGCGATATTGATTACGGTATCTGGTATGTGGACGCCATGGATCACCCCGAGCACTACGATGGCAAGACCATCCGATTCAAGGGCCGCGTCATGAAGCCGCGCCGGATGACTCCGGGCTATTTCGTACCGGGCAGAAAAGCCATGACCTGCTGTGCCGACGACACCGTATTCTTAGGCTTCCTGTGTCGCAGCCACAATGTGGATAAGCTGAAAAACGGCCAGTGGCTGACTGTGACCGCGAAGGTCTATGTGGAGAAGCGGGACGAGTATTCCGGCGAGGAAGGACCGGTGCTTTATACCAAGGCGCTGAAGTCTGCGGAGCCCCCTGAGGAAGAAATGGTATATTTCTAAAGAAAAACGTTTCGAAAAATAAAATTTTGTGTAAATTAGGACTTTACAGGAAATATTTTTTCTGGTAAGATAAGTCCAACGGTAAACAAGGCGGTTTGCGAGGAGCAAGCCGTCTTTTCTTATTTTTGTGGCAGCGGACCGGGCGAGGAGGAAGAAGTATGGACAACATTGATTTAAGCATTTTGAAATGTCTGAAGGATAATTCCAGACAGACGGCGTCAACCATCAGTCAGACCATCAACCTGTCTGTATCGGCGGTAATAGAGCGGATTCGGAAAATGGAAGCGAAGGGCGTCATTCAGCAGTACACGGTGGTGCTGGACGAGAAACAGCTGGGTAATGACCTGACCGTATTTATCTCTGTGCGTCTGGAACATCCCAAATACGGAAAAGAATTTGCGGAAGCGGCCTACGCCCATAACAATGTGGCGGAGTGCTATTATATCGCGGGAGATGTGGATTATCTGCTGAAGATCGTGACAGACTCTTCCAAAAGCCTGGAAATTATACACCAGGATATCAAGGAAATGCCCGGTGTAGCCTGGACCAAGACGTTATATGTGCTGTCTACAATTAAAAATGATGTATCTGTACTGCCCGGGGAACTGTAAGCTCCCCGGTTTTTTATGCTGAAAGACTTGACACTTTCGAAAAGTTGGAATATGCTCATAGAACGGGTATTACTATCCCCCGAATATACAAAGAAAGAGGAATGGCTGTGAGAGAGATTAAAGCAGGCGAATATTATCGCCATTTTAAGGGTGGTCAGTATCAGGTGACGGCCATTGCGCGTGACGCGAATACGGAAGAGAAGGTAGTCGTGTATCAGGCACTGTACGGGGAGGAGGATTTCTGGGTACGCCCCTATGAAGAGTTCGCCGGTCCGGTGGATCGGGAAAAGTATCCGGACGCAGGACAGACCTGGCGGTTTGAAAAGATAGAGGAGACGACAGAGCTGAATCCCCTGCTGCTCCGTTTCCTGGATGCGGAAAGCTATCGGGATAAGCTGGAGCTTTTTCAGTCCTGGGACGGCTGCGCGGATGAGCAGCTGCTGGAGAGCATCGCGGTGTCTCTGGATATCACACTGGGGCAGGGTTCTGTCAAAGATAAATACCGGGAGATTCTGAACTGTCTGAAGACCATGGAGCATTTTGAGACAGACCGGTTTCGATAAGAGGGAGAGGAAGAAATGGATATTGTAATCATCGGGGACGGAAAAGTGGGACATAAGCTCGCCATGCAGCTGTCCGGTGAAACATACAATGTGACACTGATAGACAAAAGTGAAAAAAAGTTACGGGACGCAGTTAATGAGATGGACGTGTCCTGTGTGGTGGGGGATGGAGCCAGCGCGGATATCCAGCGTCAGGCGGACGTGCCGGGAGCGGATCTGGTCATTGCCTGCGCATCCACGGACGAGATGAATCTGTTCTGCTGCCTGCTGGCCAGAAAGCTGGGCGCGAGGCAGACCATTGCCCGGGTGCGGAATCCGATTTACCATAATCAGATCGATTTGCTGAAGGAGGATCTGAAGCTCAGTATGGCGGTAAATCCGGAGCGTGCTCTGGCGGGAGAGATTTCCAGGGTGCTCATTTTCCCCTCCGCGGCGAAGATAGAGACCTTTGCGAAGGGACGCGTAGAGCTGGTGGAGGTGAGCTATCCTTCCCATAGTTCCATTGAGGGGCTTTCTTTAAGCGAGCTTTATAAAAAGCATCAGATTAAAATGCTGGTCTGCGCGGTCCAGCGCGGCGGCGAGGTCTACATCCCCGACGGCAATTTCGTGCCCCAGGCAGGCGATAAGATCAACATCGCTGCTTCCCATCAGGAGATAGAGCGGTTCCTGAAGCTCACCAACGGCATGCGCGACAAGGCCAAAAACGTCATGATCTGCGGCGGCGGCCGGGTGGCTTATTACCTGGGCAGCCAGCTTCTGGAGCTTGGCATGCAGGTGAAGATTGTGGAAATTGACGAAAAGCGTTGTATGGAATTGTGTGATCTGCTGCCCGGGGCCACGATTATCCATGGAAATGCCACCGATCACGAGCTTCTGGAGGAAGAAGACATTTCCAAGGCGGACGCTTTCGTGTCCCTGACCGGCATGGATGAGGAGAATATCATCATGTCCATGTACGCGAAGACCCGTCACGTACCGAAGGTCGTAACCAAGGTCAACGACGAGGGTCTGCAGAGCATGGTGGATCAGCTGGGCATGGAGAGCGTGGTTTCTGCAAAAAATGTCACAGCCAATGTGATTACCAGCTATGTGCGCGCCATGCGCAATTCCATGGGAAGCGCCAATGTGGAGACCGTATACAAGCTCATCGGCGGTAAGATCGAGGCTCTGGAATTCCGGATTCGTGAGAAAACCAAGTATACAGGCGTCCCGCTGAAGGATCTGCGCCTGAAGCTCAACCATCTGGTTGCATGCATTGTACGTAACCGCCGTATCATTATCCCGGGTGGAAATGATACTCTGGAGGTAGGGGATAATGTCATCGTAATCTCCATGGAGCAGGGCCTTGAGGATCTGCAGGACATCATGCGTTAGCGGGGTAAGACTATGAATTACGGAATGATAAGATATATTGTGGGGAAAATGCTTCTCACCGAAAGCTTTCTGATGCTGTTTCCCGCCTTTGTCTCCCTGCTATACGGAGAAAAAGAAGGAATCGCTTTTCTGCTGACGGCTGTGATTTTACTCTTGGTGTCGCTTCTGGGATCCAGAAAACCGAAGCACACAGCTATTTACGCAAAAGAAGGCTTCCTGATTGTGGCGCTGGCCTGGGTTCTGTGGTCTGTGTTCGGCACGCTGCCGTTTCTCATCTCGGGAACCATTCCCCGGTTTGATGACGCTTTTTTTGAAGTCGTATCCGGTTTTACCACAACTGGATCCACGATTCTGACAGATATAGAAGCTTTGCCAAAGAGTATGAATTTCTGGCGCTGCTTGACCCACTGGGTAGGAGGCATGGGAGTGCTGGTTTTCGTGATGGCGGTTATTCCCTTAAGCAATAGGAACTCCATGTTTCTGATGCGGGCGGAGATGCCGGGTCCTACCTGCGACAAGCTGGTGCCGAAGGCCCGGACAACGGCCAGAATTCTGTATACCATGTATCTGGGCTTATCTGTGGCAGAGGTGATTTTCCTGCTGGCGGGCGGCATGAACCTGTATGAGGCTGTGATTCATACCTTCAGTACAGCCGGTACCGGAGGCTTTTCCGATCGGAATGCCAGCATTGCGGCTTTTGACAGCGCTTATATTGACGGTGTCATTACCGTTTTCATGCTGCTGTTCGGTATTAATTTTAACCTGTATTTTCTGCTGCTCATGAAGAACGTCAAGGGCTTCTTTAAAAATGAGGAGCTGCGGAATTATCTGGGAATCGTGGCGGCGGCCATCGTGCTGATCACGATTAATATTATGAATCTGTACGGCGGCGTGCTGCATGCCTTCCGCTATGCGGCCTTCCAGGTGGTATCGGTTATCACGACCACCGGCTTTGTGACGGCCAATTTTGATCTGTGGCCGGAATTTTCCAAAACCATTTTGCTGATGCTGATGGTAGTGGGAGCCTGTGCCGGAAGTACGGGCGGCGGTATGAAGGTATCACGTATCATGATTCTGGGGCGAACTATTACGAAGGAGACAAGGCAGATTCTGCATCCGAAATCGGTTAATGTGGTGAAGCTGGATGGCAAAAGGCTGACGAATGAAGAAACACATGGCGTATATGTGTATACGATCTGCTATTTTGTGATTTTATGTGTGTCGGTATTACTGGTTTCTGTAGATAACTTTGATTTCACTACAAACTTTACAGCGGTTCTGACTACGCTCAATAATGTAGGACCGGGCCTGGCAAAGGTGGGACCGGTGGAGAATTTTTCAGCCTTTTCCTGCTTCTCGAAGATTGTTTTAAGCTTTGACATGCTGATTGGCCGTCTGGAGATTCTGCCGATTATGATGCTGCTGGCGCCGGTGACCTGGCGGAAGAAGTTTTAAAAGCATCTGTTGCTATGAAAATGTAAAGTGGCGCGGGAAGCTGGTATTTCCGGAAATTCTGTGCTAGAATAAAGCTTATGAGTAAAAGGGAAAGAAGGTAAAATTATGTCTGAAAATTCATGCGGAAGCAGCTGCGATAAGTCCAGCTGCGAGGGATGTCCCAGCAAGGCAAAGGAACAGACTCCGGTAAGCCTGCAGGCAGAGTGCAACGAATACAGCTGCGTGCGCCGTGTCATCGGTGTAGTCAGCGGCAAGGGCGGCGTCGGCAAGTCCATGGTGACCGCTTCTCTGGCCAATGAGCTGGCAGCAAAGGGCTTTCAGGTAGGTATCCTGGACGCCGATATCACAGGCCCGTCTATTCCGAGAATGTACGGCGTTCATGGCGCTGCGGAAGCGAGCGATATGGGACTTGAGCCCCGGCTTACGAAGAACGGCATTAAGCTTATGTCCATGAACCTGCTGCTCCCGACGGAGGATACGCCGGT
>CAKROP010000040.1 GCA_934373375.1 uncultured Anaerosacchariphilus sp. | reverse complement strand
GGACGGACGGGCAGGGGCTTTGTTGTTTTCCGTGTTCATCGTTTATCGGACGCAGTATGCCACCCACGGACGCGAGGTCCGCAGGTGGCATACAGTGTCCGCTAAAACGCTGTACACTGGAGAACTACAAAGTCCCTGCCCTGGTTCTCGATAGTATACTTGTGTGGGGAAAAATTCCCTTGGTCTCCGGCTGTCTTAGTTGCCGTGATCTTCCAGCCACTTTACGATCTCCGGGAACTCCATGAAATGGGAAGCTTTTACCAGAATGGAGTCACCCTGCATCAGCAGCAGCGGCAGTGCCTCGAAGAGAGCCTCTTTTGTATCAAAGTGCTTACAGATAAGCTTGCCGTCCGGAGCTTTTGCATGTACGCCTTCTACTAGCTCTTTGGACAACTCGCCTACGGCGAAGATGGCGTCGATCCGGTCGTCGGCGGCGTGGCAGCCCACGTTGTAATGGAGCAGCTTTTCGTTTTCGCCCAGCTCGCCCATGTCGCCGAGGATGGCTACTTTACGGCCCAGTGCGTTGGTCAGCACGTCCAGGGACGCGGCCATGGAGACGGGGTTGGCGTTATAGCAGTCGTCGAGGATATCCCATTTGTCTGTGTGGATCAGATGGTTTCGACCGCTGACGGGCTTCAGAGTTTCGATTCCGGTCCGGATCTCGTCCAGGGTCAGGCCCAGCGCCAGGCCTACGGCTGTGCCGGCCAGGGCGTTGTAGACCATGTGGTGGCCGGGTATCGGAATGGTGGCGGTGAAGCGGCCCGCTTTGGTCACGAAGTCACAGCGGCTACCGGCCAGCCCTAAGTTTTCCACGTTTTCGGCGTAGAGATCCAGAGAAGGATCCAGGCCGAAGAAGGTCGGCTGCGGGGTTCGGCTTTTTAGTGTGATGAGTTTATCGTCGTCGCCATTTACGATGATCTGCGCGCCTGGCATGGCCTGGTCGAACATTTCGGTTTTGGCCTTCAGGATTCCGTCCCGGGTTTTCAGGTTTTCCAGGTGGCAGAGGCCGATATTGGTGAGAACGCAGACAGTCGGCTTTGCCATGCTGGCAAGCCTGGTCATCTCACCGAAGTCGCTGATTCCCATTTCCAGGACTGCCGCTTCGTGTTCTTCTCGGATGCGGAAGATGGTCAGCGGCAGGCCAATTTCGTTATTGAAATTGCCTTCGGTCTTCAGTACGTGAAAATGCTGTCCGAGAATCGAGGCAATCATTTCTTTTGTGCTGGTCTTGCCTACGCTGCCGGAGATCCCCACCACCGGTATGGTCAGGGTGCTGCGGTAGTAGGCAGCGATGTCCTTGATGGCTTCCAGGGTGGAAGATACCTGAATGTAGGGACCTGCCGGCTGCTCCGGCGCATCCTCACAGAGGACGCAGGCTGCGCCCTTGGCGAAGACGGACGGAATGAAGGTATGGCCGTCCACCCGCTCACCTTTTACGGCCACGAAGAGATAGCCGGGCTCTACTTTGCGGCTGTCAATGACCACGCCGTTTACCTCAACAGTTTTTAAGCTGTCATTGCCCACATAGGTACCGCCGCAGGCTGCTGCAATTTCTGCTAAAGACATATGCTTCATCATTTATACCTCTTGATTTTTCAGGGAAACCTGAATCAGCTTTTCGCACAGATCCTCGAAGGACATGCCCAAAGCAGCAGCCTCCTGGGGCAGCAGACTGGTGGGCGTCATACCCGGCAGGGTGTTGGCTTCCAGGCAGTACATTTCCAGGGTCTCTGTATCCAGCATGAAGTCCATGCGTGCGTAGGAGCGCATGCCAAGTGCTTCAAATACCATCTCTGCGTAGTGCTGCATTTTCTGAGTCAGCTCTTTGGGCAGATCTGCCGGGCAGGTCTCGATGGTACTTCCGGCCTGGTATTTGTTTTTATAATCATAGAAGCCGTGAATCGGCGCAATCTCGATGATCGGGTAAGCCTTGCCGTCTACTACGCCCACAGAGAACTCGCGGCCGGAGACGAACTGCTCGATGATGACGTCGTCGCCGAAGGAATAAGCATCGTCAAGGGCCTTTTGCAGCTCTTCGGGCTTCTCCACCCGGTAGGTTCCCACGCTGGATCCACCGCAGGTGGTCTTTACCATGCAGGGATAGGGGACAGTGGACGGGTCAATCTTCTGACCGTTCTTAGCGGTGATTCCCTTCGGGGTCGGGATTCCTGCCGCACGGAACATCTGCTTGGACAGGCTCTTATCCATGGCGATAGCGCTGCTCAGATAATCGGTTCCGGTATAGGGAATGCCCATCAGATCGAAGGTGGCCTGTACGCGGCCATCTTCGCCGTTGGCTCCGTGAAGTCCCAGGAATACGATGTCAGCCATATCGCAGAGCGCCAGCACATTGGGACCGAACAGGCTCTTGCCGCCGTCCTTGCGGAGCTCCTTCAGATGAGACAGATCCGGCTGTTCTGCAGAGATGGCGGTTACATCCTTATCCCATTCCACATTTGCCTTAAAAATATCTTCATTGATAGCCAGGTCACCTTCATAGCCCAGATACAGATCAACCAGAATGGCGTCATGGCCTTTCTTTTTCAGTGCGCGGTAAATATTGCTTCCGGAAATCAGGGATACATCACGCTCGGTGCTGGTTCCTCCGGCTAAAACTACGATTTTCATAATATCCTCCTAATTATAACAATGCCTTATTCTTATCCAGCATTGCCTGAATCTTCTGCTGGGTATAAGCACCCAGGAATTTTTTCTCCTCTTTGGAGAGCTCGGAGACCAGAATCGGCTCGCCGTACTCCAGAATCACATGACAACGGTGGATAAACGGGATGTGATCCTCGAAAATCTCCGCGGAATTGGTAATGGCCATGGGAATAATCGGACAGCCGGTTTTCTCAGCCATCTTCATGCTGCCTTCCTTAAAGGGAAGCAGCTCATCGTGGTGATTTCTTGTTCCCTCCGGGAAAATGCAGATGGAGATTCCATTTTTAATATATTCCATTCCCTTGAGAATCGTTTTCAGTCCGGCCTTAATGTCATCCCGATCCAGGAACAGGCAGTAGAGATTCTTCATCCAGTCCCGTAAGAGCGGATAGCGCAGCATTTCGATTTTGGCCACATAGCCGGTAAGCCTCGGACAGCGGGCGTAGGTCATCACCACGTCGAAATAACTGCGGTGGTTGCCCACATAGAGCACCGCTTTGTCCTTTGGCACATTTTCCTCGCCGATGACCGTGAGCTTTACGCCGGTCATGAACATGATTAGCTTAAACGCGCCCTGCACCAGGCGAAGAGAACTGTAATCCTTCCATTTCTGGTTAAATTTTCCAATTACCCACTCAATGAGCAGAAGCGGAATTCCAAGAATCAGAAAGCCAAAAAGCACAATTGCTACAAGTATTAAACGTATCATGGCAGCCTCCTATCGTCCGAACAATTCCGTCATCTGGCGCAGTCCGCCGGCCATGCCGGAGTTCAGTTCGCCTTCGCGGAAACGCCATTCCCAGTTGTGTTCTGCAGTTCCCGGCGTGTTCATGCGACAGTCGCTGCCCACCTTCAGAAGATCCTGTACCGGGAAAATAGCGTAGCGGGCAATGGTGCCCAGGCAGATCCGGATGAAATCCCAGCTGACGCTGGAAGCGTCGGTGTTCATATAGCGGCGTACCTTGTCACGGGCATATTCGGATGTGTGCTGATACCAGCCCACAGTGGTGTCATTGTCATGGGTTCCGGTGTAGCAGATGCAGTTGCGGGTATCGAACTGGTGGGGCAGAAAAGTACTTTCACCGCCCTCAAAGGCGAACTGCAGAATCCGCATTCCGGGGAAGTCAAACTGGTCGCGAAGCGCTACCACTTCGGGCGTAATCAGGCCCAGATCCTCTGCGAAAATGGGAAGATCGTCGCCCAGCTCTTTCTGGATGGCCAGAAACAGATCCGCGCCCGGTCCCTTTTTCCACTCGCCGGTCATGGCTGTCTCAGCGTCCACCGGAACCTCCCAATAGGCCTCGAAGCCCCGGAAATGGTCGATGCGCACATAATCCACCTGGTCAAGCTGATGCTTTACCCGATCGATCCACCAACGGTAGCCCTCTTTTTTATGTTCCTTCCAGTCGTAGAGCGGATTGCCCCACTTCTGGCCGGTAGCGCTGAAATAGTCGGGCGGAACGCCTGCCACTGCGGACGGATAGCCCTTGGTATCCACCTGGAACAGCTTCCGGTTGGCCCATACGTCGGCTCCGTCGGGGGATACGAAGATGGGAATATCGCCTACGATGGCAATGCCTTTGTCGTTGGCATATTTTTTCAGCGTATACCACTGGGTATTGAACATAAACTGCAGGAAAGCCTGATAATGGATGCCCATTTTCAGTTTCTCCTCCCAGAATGCCCGGTTCTGCTTATCCAGATTCCGCAGGGACTCGGGCCATTTGGTCCAGGGGAGATCGTCCTGCGCCTCCTTCAGGGCCATGTAGAGGCAGTAATCGGCGAGCCAGTCCTCATTTTTCTGGCAGAATTCATCGTAGTTTTTCTGAAGATCCGGATCCTCAGACTTTTCGAAGCAATCAAAGGCCTTCTTATAAAGGGAATACTTGTATTCGCGTACCCGGTCATAATCCACCCGACCCGGGTCGAAATTCGGAATATTCTGCAGGTCGCCCTGATCCAGCAGTCCAGCCTTCAGAAGAAGCTCAGGGCTGATGAGAAGCGGTTCGCCCGCAAACACGGAATAGCCCTGATAGGGTGAGTTGCCGAATGAGGTGATGGGTACCATGGGCAGAATCTGCCACAGATGTTGCCCGCTCTCGGCCAGAAAATCTATGAAATCATAGGCGCCCTTTCCAAAATCACCGATTCCGTAGGGGGACGGGAAGGAAGTTGGGTGTGCCAGAACGCCGCTGTACCGGTAATTGGTCGGATCCTCGGCGGTAGTCATTTTTAAACGCATAATTCTCCTCCTTGGGGTGAAGCTTCACCTTCCGCTATTATAATAAAAAAGCCATGAAAAAACAAGGATTACAGGGGATTTCCCCAAAATATCAGTCGCCGGGAAGGCACAGGCGGGACAGAAAAGGGAATGGAACGTGCCCGGACGCCATAAATATAGAGAAAGACAGGGAGGCGGTAAAAAAGAAAATGACAGGAAAACGGATGATAGCGGCAATTTTTATGCTGTTGCTTTCCTTAAGTTTTACCGGCTGTAAAATACAGACCAATGCCACAAAAAAGCTTTCCGATTTGGATTACACCATTGTATCGGGACGGGAGCTGCCGGATGAACTTTACGATATTCTGGAGGAAAAGAAAACCGAAAGCTTTAAACTGACTTATGAGGAAAACGACGGGCTGTATCTGTGCGTGGGGTACGGACAGCAGGAGACCGGCGGCTACAGTATTGCAGTAAATGACCTGTACCTGACGGAAAATGCCATCTATTTCGACACCAGTCTCATCGGTCCGGGACCGGAGGAAGGAGCCGGGAAGGAGAAAAGCTTTCCGTATCTTACGGTGCGAATCGCTTATCTGGATAAACCGGTGGTATTTCAGTAAAACCGGGCATAGATTAGATAAAAGGAAAATAAGGAGGCAGGAATTTATGGAGCTTGTCCGCAGAACCATCCGTATGACCAGACAGAAGGGAAAAGCGGTCAGTCAGATGACGCTGGACGATGATTATAATATTCCGGAGACCATGCCGGATGTGAGCATGATTGTACAGGAGAAAGGCGATCTGGAGATCGGGGAAGTCCGGGTGGAAAATGGCCGGGCGCTGATACGCGGAAATCTGCGTTTTTATGTCCTTTATCTTGACGATTCAGATGAGGGCGGTCTACATAGCGTCAAAGGGCAGATTCCATTTGAGGAAAATATGAATGTGGAGGGGGTGAAAGACGGCGACAGCCTGAAGCTGAACGGCATCCTGGAGGATCTCTTTGCAGTTCTCATCAATTCCCGGAAAATGGGAATCAAGGCTGTGGGGACCCTGGAGCTGACTGTGGAGGAGCTGGCGGAGGAAGCCCTGACCACAGCCCTGGATGGCGGGGAACAGGCGGAAATCCGGACCGAGCACCGGACGGCTGCGGCTCTGACGGTGCAGAAGAAAGATACCTGCCGCATCAAGGATGAAATCATTCTTCCGGCCAATAAGCCCAATATCCGGGAACTCACCTGGCAGGATGTGACCTTACGCGGCATGGAGCTTCGACCCGGCGAGGATGAAATCCTGATCAAGGGTGAGCTGGGGGTATTCGTACTCTATGAGAGCGAGGAAACGGAGCAGAAAACCGGATGGCTGGAGCAGAGCGTTCCCTTTAACAGCCATATTGACGTACATGGCAGCAGGGAGGGCATTGCGGCCAGTCTGGGAGCCATGCTGGCAGGGGCAGAGCTGGAGGTGAAGCCGGATTACGACGGTGAGCTGCGGGTGCTTCATGTGGACGCGGTGTTGAACCTGGATATCCGCATGTATGAGGAGGAAGGCATCGATCTGGTGGCGGATGTATACAGCCTGAAAAAAGAGCTGATTCCGGAAAAGGCGGAGACGGACTACGAGCGCCTTCTGATTAACAGTACTTCCAGGTGCCGGGTATCGGGCCGGATGGCCACGGAGCAGACGGATATGCAGATTCTGCAGATTTGCCACAGCAGCGGAGAGGTGAAGCTGGATGAATGTACGGCTGTGGAGCAGGGACTTCGGGTAGAAGGCGCCGTACAGGTGGAAGTGCTTTACATCACCTCGGATGACAGCCATCCGATTCTCTGTCGGAAAGAAGCGATTCCATTTGAGCAGCTTATCGAGGTGCCGGGCATGACAAAGGACAGCGTCTGGTATCTGGATGCTATCCTCGATCAGCTTGCGGTGGATATGGTCAGCGGGACTGAGATGGATGTGAAGGGTGTGGTACTGCTGCAGATCCTGGTGCTGGCAAAGGAGCGGGCGGAGCATGTGGTGTCCGTGACAGAGCAGCCGCTGGATCTGGCGGCTCTGAAAGCGCTGCCTGCTTTTGTGCTTTACGCGGTACAGCCAGGCGATACGCTATGGGAGATCGCGAAAGGCTGTCGCAGCACGGGAGAGCGCATCTGTGAAATCAACGGCTGCGCGCCGGAGGAGATCCGGCCCGGAAAGAAGCTGATTCTGATAAAAGAAGTGCGGTAAGAGACAGGAAAATGGAAAGAGATGGGGGTAAAGATTTCTTGCATTTTACCCCCATTTTTGCTATACTGTGTATACAAAAAACACAGGAAGTACAATACTATGGATAAGATGCAGTTAAAAGCACTGGCGAAGATCAATCTGGGTCTGGACGTGCTCCGGAAAAGGGAAGACGGATATCACGACGTACGGATGATTATGCAGACAGTGCGTATTTTTGATCGTCTTGCACTGGTGAAGCAGGACAAAGAAGGAATCCGGGTCAGAACGAATCTCTATTATCTGCCCGCCAATGAAAACAATCTGGTATATAAGGCTGCGAATCTGCTGTTTGAGGAGTTTGACATTCCGGGCGGACTTTCCATTGATTTGAAGAAATATATCCCGGTAGCAGCAGGTATGGCAGGCGGAAGCTCCGACGCGGCGGCTGTTCTCTACGGCCTGAACCGCATGTACGGTCTGGGCCTGTCCCAGGAGCAGCTCATGGAGCGCGGTGTGAAGATCGGCGCCGATGTGCCCTATTGTATCATGCGCGGAACCGCCCTGGCAGAGGGGATCGGAGAGAGGCTGACCCCCTTACCGCCCATGCCGCCCTGCAACATTCTGGTGGCCAAGCCAGGTATCAGCGTATCGACCAAATATGTCTATGAGAACCTGCATGCCAATGATTTAAGACCGGAGCAGCATCCGGATATCGACGGCATTCTGGACGCCCTGAAAAAGCAGGATCTCCGGGGTATGGCAGAGGCCTTACGGGACGGCAATGTACTGGAAACAGTGACCGCGAACGCCTACCCGGTCATCGGAAAGCTGAAAGAGACTATGGAAGAGAACGGAGCGGCTGTAGCCCTGATGAGCGGCAGCGGCCCCACCGTATTCGGTATTTATGAAGATCGGATGCAGGCCCGCAGAGCGATGGCGGCCATTCGCAAAAGCCGCCTGGCGAAGCAGCTGTTTCTGACCACACCGTATAATAACAACAGGAGGAATGGCTGATGAGTCAGGAAATTAACGCAACTATGAATGAATATCTTCCGCTGCGGGACGTGGTATTTCAGACCCTGCGGCAGGCGATTTTAAGAGGTGAGCTGGAACCGGGCGAACGTCTGATGGAGATTCATCTGGCAGACCGTCTGGGCGTAAGCCGTACGCCGATCCGTGAGGCCATAAGGAAACTGGAGCTGGAAGGTCTGGTTGTGATGATTCCGAGACGGGGAGCCATCGTGGCCAGCATTACGGAAAAGGATTTAAAGGATGTGCTGGAGGTGCGGCGCACACTGGAAGTAATGGCGGCGGAGATCGCCTGCGACCGGATTACACCGGAGCTTCTCGAGGAGCTTGCCGAGGCCGGTGAGGAATTCCGCAAGCTGAAGGATTCCGACGATTACACCAGCCTGGCGGCGGCGGACGTGAAGTTCCACGATATCATTTACGCGGCTACGGACAATCAACGCCTGATCAGCATTCTGAACAATCTGCGGGAGCAGATGTACCGTTACCGTCTGGAGTACTTAAAGGATACGCACAGCCATGAGAAGCTGGACAATGAGCATCAGGCCATCTTTGAGAACATCAGGAACGGTGATAAGGAAGCAGTGTGTACCATGGTAGGACAGCATATCGATAACCAGAAAGAAGCGATTCTGGCTGCCATCCGGGAAAACGAGAAAAAGAAAGCGGAGAAGGCATAAAAGCTTCGCATAAAAAGCAAAAAAACAGGGTATCCTCTGGAAAATGATTTTCAGGAGGAGCCATGAATATAGTAAAACAAATACTTGAAAATAAATGGAAAAAAGATATCGAAACTTATGTCAGAAGGCAAGGGGAGCTTGCATTGCTTATCATATCGCTGCTTCTGGGAGTGGCGGGAACCTGCCTGTACGCTGGATATGTACAGAAATCGGAGCCTGTCCGCGTGGAGCAGACAGCCTGGTGGGGCGGCCTGTACCCGGATTACTGTATGCCGGGGGCGGCGGAAAAAGAAGTGCGGATCCGGTTTCGATATCTCACATTTTTGAACCAGAAAGAGCCTGAGGCTTATATAGGAGAAACAGATGAATGATTTAAGAGAGGCCCCCATCGGCGTCTTCGATTCCGGAATCGGCGGCCTGACGGTGGCGCGGGAGATTATGCGTCAGATTCCTGAGGAGCGGATCGTGTATTTCGGAGATACGGCGCGGGTTCCCTATGGAAGTAAAAGCGGTAAGACGATTATCCGATATTCCTGTCAGATTGCCCGTTTTCTGAAGACCAGAGGCGTGAAGGTCATCGTGGTGGCCTGCAATACAGCCAGCGCCTACGCGCTGGAGGCACTGCAGCAGGAGATGGATATCCCGGTGATCGGCGTGGTGCGTCCGGGTGCCCGCGTGGCAGCCAGAGAGAGCATCGGCGGTAATATCGGCGTCATCGGTACGGCGGCTACCGTGGGCAGTCATATTTATCAGAAATACATACAGAGCCTGCGTCCTGAGGCACAGGTGTTTGAAAAGGCCTGTCCCCTGTTTGTACCCCTGGTGGAAGAGGGCTGGCGCAAGGATCCGGTGACCCGTATAGTGGCGGAGCGCTATCTGCAGGAAATGAAGGAACGAAAGGTAGATACGCTGATTTTAGGCTGTACCCATTATCCGCTTCTGCGTTCCATGGTGGCAGACATTATGGGACCGGATGTGGTGCTGGTGAATCCGGCCTATGAGACGGCGATGGAGCTGAAGCAGCTTCTTAGACGGGAAAATATAGAGAATCGCGGCGGCAGTAAGATCGAGGAGAATCCCTATGAATTCTTTGTCAGTGATCAGGCGGAAAAGTTCCGGGCCTTCGCGGATTCCATTCTGCCCATTGATATTACAACGGCGAAGCTGGTTCCGATCGAGGAATATTAGAAACAGAGGTGTATCAGAGGTGAAAAAAGAGATTCTGCTGAGTATTGCAGGTCTTCATATGATAGAGGAAGAGGACGGTAATGTGGAGGTCGTTACAGCCGGGGATTATTATAACCGGAACGGCAAGCATTACGTGGTCTACGATGAGGTTGTGGAAGGCTTAAGCGGTCATATCAGCAACACCATTAAAATCGGGGACAATTCCCTGGAGGTTATGAAGCGGGGACTGACGAATACCCGGATGATATTTGAAAAGGGAAAGAAGACTTTAACCCGTTATCAGACGCCTTATGGAATTCTGGATCTTAGCATTCTGGCCAGAGATGTAAAGGTGGAAGAGACGGAGGATGCCATCGACGTGGCGGTGGATTATGTGCTGGAGGTCAATGAGGAGCATCTGGCTGAATGCAATATTAAAATGAATATCCGGCCCCGGGAGGCGGGAAACTTAAGTCTCCAGACGCCGGAAGCATAAAAAACAGGAGTTCTGAATCGGAACTCCTGCTTTGCTTTTCGCATTATTTACTTGTTAAACAGACGCTTGAAGAAGCCTTTTTTCTTCTTCTCCGGCACTTCCAGTCCGCCGCGGGCGCTCTTAATCTCGGTGATGTAGATACCGCTGACTACAACCTTGACTTCCTTCTTAACCGGAAGCAGTTCAAATACCTGCGCGTCGCAGGCAAGGGTCATGATCCTGGGACCAACCTTGGCTTTGACGATGGGCATCTTGTTCCGGCGAAGAAGCTTCGGGGTCTGTTCAATTACCTGTTCCGGCAGACCTGACTGGGACAGCCTCAGCTTTTTCTTGTCGATGATCAGCATGCTGACGGTCTGTGCTACCGCGTCCATCTGCTCCTTCTGGGCAATCTGACGGCGCTGCGCTTTTCTTCCTACAAAATAGAGAACCACCAGCGCCACAACCAGCACCAGCAGAATCACGATTAATGCGATGGTAAGCTTTGACATAAACTTATTCCTCCTGGGTCATTCACATGAGTGATATTATAGCAGTTTTTATAGTAAAGTGCAAGGAAAAATGGTAGAATGCAGGTAACAGTTCAATACAGCTTGAAGACAGGAAAGTCGTAACAGGAGATGAGTGTATGGAAATTCTGATTTGGCTGGGACATTTTCTCATCCGGATGG
>CAKROP010000039.1 GCA_934373375.1 uncultured Anaerosacchariphilus sp. | reverse complement strand
GTATTCATCATATTGGAACTGGGTGCCTTCATGATAACATCGCGGACAAAGGTCTCCGGAAGCTCCCGGTAGATGCCGATCAAATCAATGAATTCATGAAGCTGCTGTCTGGTGGGCAGCTTTCCGAACAATAACAGATAGGTCGCCTCCTCGAAGGCAAAGCGGCGATTGGCTTCACCCCGGATCAAATCCTGTATATTCACGCCCTGGAAGTACAGTTCGCCGTCGATGGGAACCCGCTCTCCGTCGATATAGCCGAAGGAAACCACATCGGAAATCTCAGTCAGTCCTGTCAGGACACCCTTACCGCCGGAATCACGAAGTCCTCTCTTTACGTCGTAATCCGCATACAGCCGGATATCGATTTTACCGGAACGGCTGCTGTACTCTACCAGTTTATTAAATTTCTCGTCTACCAGCACATCGTCTTTCTTCATTTTCTCATATCCTCCTCAGTGTTCGCTTCCGGACAACGAATATCTCTAATAAGCGGACATTTTATTCAATTATAGCGAAAAAGTATCAGAATGGCAAGCCTATATTTTTCCCGCATCAAAAGTCGCCAAAAGAGAGCCTGCTGCCGCAGCACTCCCTTTCTCAAACTCTATCTGAATTAATAGGTCCGCTCTTGAATCAACGTCTCCAGCTCCATCGTCGGATCAAAGTACGTCTCCTCCACATACTGATATTTCTCCACAGTCTCCCCCTGCTCCAGCTTCTGAATCACCTCGGAAACCATGGGACCCAGCACCGGATTGCACTCAAAATCCACATTCAGCTTGCCGTCTATCATGGCCTGGAGCGCCGCCCGGGCAGCGTCGAAGGACAGGATGATGATGTCGCCCTCCGGGCCGCAGGTAAGTCCCGCTTCCTGGATGGCTTCGATGGCGCCGAAGGTCATATTGTCGTTTTCACTGATCACCACGTCGATATCGGAATAGGTATGTAAAAAGTCCGTCATGACCTCCTGACCGCGGGTCTGGGTGAAATCGCCGTCCCGGCGTTCCAGCATTTCCCAGTTCGGATGCTCTTCCAGAATCTGGCCAAAGCCCTCGGTCCGGCCTATCTGGGCGGTGCTTCCTAAGTTGCCCTGCAGCGTCACCATCCGGATTGTCTCCTCGCCGCGACCCTGCTCCTCCAGGTAGTCCGCCAGCCACTCTCCGGCCCGACGGCCCTGTTCTTCAAAATCACTGCCCACCCAGCAGGTATACAGACTGTCATCCTCGGTCTCCACCTTCCGGTCCATGATGATGACCGGAATCCCGGCGGCCTTCGCCTCCTCCAGCACTGCGTCCCAGCCGGTCTCCACGATGGGATCCAGGATGATGTAATCCACATCCTGCTCGATAAAATTCCGCATGGCCTTCAGCTGATTTTCCTGCTTCTGCTGGGCGTCATCGAAGATCAGAAAATAGCCGTTTTTCTCAGTGAAGGTATTCTTGATGGACTCCGTATTGGCGATGCGCCAGTCCGATTCCGAGCCCACCTGGGAGAGCCCCACCACAATGGCATTACTGTCACGGGCCGGTTCTTCCTCCTGTAGATATCCCTCTGTGCTCTCCTCCGGCCTGCCGCCGCAGCTCGCCAGCCACAGCCCCAGGCAGAGAAGCACGCCGATTCCAACGACTATTTTCCTCATATTTTTCACAACCTTATGCTTTTGTAACTGTTCAGTACCTGACCAGTTACATACCTTTTTTTCTCACGGACATAACCACGCTCTGGATCACCAGGAACAGGCACAGCATAGCCGCCACAGTGATTCCGGTCCACCATGCCTCGTCCAGTCCGGCGGAAGACACGATGTTCTGAATCGTACTTAAAGACAGCACTCCGAAGAAGGTTCCAATGATATTGCCGACACCGCCGGTCAGCATGGTGCCGCCGATAATTGACGAAGCGATGGCGTTCATCTCCGCGCCGCTGGCGTGGGATGCCGATCCGGATCCTACATGGAGGAAGTAGACGAAGCCGCCGATGCCTGCCAGGATGCCACAAAGCAGATGGGCGATGAATCGGGTCCGCTTCACGTTGATGCCAAGCATCAGGGCGCTCTGGCTGTTGCCGCCTACCGCGTAAAAATTACGTCCCAGTTTTGTCCATTTTAACACACAGAACATGATGATGACAACCAGGATGGCCACAATCACACCGATTTCTACGTAAGCATTTACATATTTTCCCAGTTTATTTACAGAACCCATACCCGGGATAATCACACGGGTATTCTTCAGGGCTACGAATTCCTCATTGGCCACGTTGAACGGGTTCGTATTCACGATGGTGGTCATACCTCTGGCAAAGAACATGCCTGCCAGGGTTACGATGAAGGGCTGGATGTCCAGATAGGCGATGAGCCAGCCCTGTACCAGTCCGAAGCCGAGACCGATGGCCAACGCAATCAATGACGCCATAGCCACATTTCCACCCTTATAGTCCAGATAGACCGCGCAGCACATGCTGACCAGGGCTGTGACGCCACCCACGGAGATATCGATGCCGCCGGTAATCATCACCAGACTCATGCCGCAGGACAGAATGATCAATGCCGCGTTGGCGTTCAGGATGTTGAAGAAGGTCTGGGGCTTTAAGAAGCCCGCTCCCTGGAAAATGATCGCTCCGATGTACATTACGAAGAAGACAACGACGGTAATGGTCAGAAGCAGATTTGTGTCGCTGATATTTTTGAATTTATTTCCAAATTTCTTAGACATCTTATACCGCCTCCTTTACCTTGCGTTTCGCCATCAGGGCGTTAAACTTTTCTCTTACCACCGGCGCGCTGACAACTACCAGCAGGATAACAACCACCGCCTTGTAGGCCGGAAGCGCGTCGGAACGTACATTGAACTTATAGAGCGTCGTGGTCAGGCACTGGATTACGTATGCGCCGATGATGGACGCCATCATGTTGAATTTACCGCCGCTTAAGGCATTTCCGCCCAGGGCCACCGCCAGAATTGCGTCCATCTCGATGTCTTTCGCGATGACGGAGTAGTTGATGGTGGAGATACGGCTGACCTTGATGAGGCCTACCACGCCCACGCACAGTCCCAAAATCACGAAAGAAAGAATCTTGATGAAGACCGGATTCAGACCGTTCAGCTTGGAAGCGTTCTCATTGATACCCACTGCCTGGGTGTACAATCTCAGGTTTGTGAACTTCAGCACCAGGCCGATGACAATCATGCAGGCCACAGCAATGAAGAAGGGCGTCGGAATTGGGATGCCCGGGATGAATTCACCGAAATAGGTGAAGGCCGGGTCGCTGATAACCGGCAGCTCGTTGTTATTGATCCAGGCTGCAATGGAACGGCCCGCGGTATAGAGAATCAGGGTCGCAATCATGGGCTGAATTTTGAAGACCGCCACCAGGACGCCATTGAACGCGCCAAAGAGCATCGCTGCCACACAGGCGATTAAAAAGGCTACGATAATCGGGGCCTGCAGGCTCTCGGGACGGGAGTTGCCGCCGCAGAGTACCCGAAGCAGGACACTGCCCGCGATGGCTGTGGTGGCGCCCACGCTGATGTCCTGTCCGCCGGTGGCCGCTGTCACCAGGGTCATGCCGATGGCCAGAATCGCAAGCTCCGATCCGCTGTCCAGAATCGTAATCAGGAAGCCCGAAAGAACCGGATTTCCCGCGCTGTTGTAGCCCAGTGTAATCTTGAAGAAGGACGGGTCCACAATCAGGTTAAATAAAAAGAGAAGTAAAAGGGCTGCCAGCGGAATGATGATCTGCTGATGGAGCAGATTGTTCAGGAAACCGCCCTTTTCTTTTTTATTTTCTGCTGTCTGCATTACTTGTCACCTCCGGCAATCGTACTCATGACGCTGGTCTGGTTCAGATCCTCGCCCGAAAGCTCGCCTACCACCTTCCGGTCGCGCATAACCACCAGACGGGAGCAGGTGCGCAGCATCTCATCCATTTCCGAAGAAATGAAGGTTACGCTCATTCCTTCGGAAGCAAGCTTCAGCACCAGCTTCTGAATATCCACCTTGGTTCCCACGTCGATACCACGGGTCGGCTCATCCAGAATCAGGTATTCCGGATGGGTCAGAAGCCAGCGGGCCAGAATGACCTTCTGTTGGTTACCACCGGACAGAGACTTAATCGGCGTATCCGCCGACGCGGTCTTAATGCTTAAGAGCTTGATGTATTCGTCCGCAATCTTCTCGGCCTCAGCCTTGGAGTAGGGCTTTAAGAAGCCCCGGAGCACCTGCTGAGCCAAGATGATATTGTCCCGTACGGACAGATCGCCGACGATACCGTCGCGCTTCCGATCCTCGGGCAGATAGCCGATGCCCAGCCGCATGGCATCGATGGGCTTCTTAATCTTCACTGCACGGCCATCCTTCTTGACCTTACCGCCCAGTACACGATCCGCTCCGAAGATGGCGCGCACGCACTCGCTTCGGCCGGATCCCAAAAGGCCGGTAAAGCCGTTGACTTCTCCCTTGTCAATATGGAAATCAAAGGGCTTGATGCCTGCGTCACTCTGAAGCTGTTCCACTTCGAAGACGGGCGCCTCTCCCTCTTTCTTCTCATAGGTCTTGTATTCTCCATGGATATCGGACAGGTCGTCCAGTTCCTTACCCAGCATCTTGGATACCAGCTGGACACGGGGCAGGTCTTTGATCTCATACTCGCCCACCAGGCAGCCGTCGCGCATAACGGTGATGCGGTCGCAGACCTCGTATACCTGATCCAGGAAATGGGTTACGAAGATGATGCCAACGCCTCTTCCCCGCAGATCCCGCATCAGCTTGAAGAGCTTCTCCACCTCCTGCTCATCGAGAGAAGATGTGGGCTCGTCAAGAATCAGTACCTTACAGTCGGTATCCACCGCTCTGGCGATGGCAATCATCTGCTGCACCGCGATGGAGCAGCTGGAAAGCTGCTGGGTGGCCGTGGCCGGGATGTCCAGGGACTTCAGAAGCTTCTCCGCGTCCTTGTTCATCTTCCGCCAGTTCTGGTACACGCCCTCGGTTCTTCCGATATACATGTTTTCGGCGACGGAGAGGTTCGGACACAGGGTAATCTCCTGATATACCGGGCTGATTCCAAGCTTCTGTGCCTCCTGGGGCGAGCGGATTGCCACCTCTTTTTCATGTCCGTTCAGATAAATCTGTCCCTCATCCTTTGTGTACACTCCGGTCAGAACTTTAATCAGCGTGGATTTTCCGGCTCCATTTTCTCCCATCAGCGCGTGAATTTCGCCCTTTCTCAGAGTAAAATCTACGCCCTGTAAGGCTCGTACGCCGGGAAAGCTTTTATGTATATTGCGCATCTGTAATACTGCGTTGTCTTCCACTCTTACGTTCACCTCCAAAATTTGTAACACTTTTACAAAGGAAGCGCGCCGCAGGGCTGGCATTCCTACCTTACCGGCTGCGCCGCGCTTCTCTTAAAATTTGATTTTAGATGCCGTAGGTATCTACATCATCCTGTGTGATGGTCTTCGCATCGAAGCCCTTCTCCTCCATGATGATAGTCTTCTCAGCCGGCTCGCTGCCGCTCTCGATGGTCTTAATTACTTCGTCGATGTAGGAAGCCTGGAACGGATTGCACTGTCCGTCATAGTTCCAGTTGCCTGCCAGCAGTTCGGAAAGTGCCCACTGGTTGCAGTCAAAGCCCATTACGATAACGTCCCCGTCTACGCCGTGGGAGATATTTGCCTTGTCAAGTGCTGCTACAGCACCCTTTGCCATGTCGTCATTCTCAGCGTAGATTACGTTGAATTTCTGACCGGAGTCGATGACAGACTGTACGATCTGCTGTGCCTTCTCTGCGTTCCACTCAGCGGTCTGCTGGGTTACCAGATTCCAGTTGTCATTTGCAGCTACTTCTGCGTCCAGAGCGCCGGTACGTCCCTGCTGTGCAGCGGAGCCCATAACACCCTGAATGTGGATGATATTGTACTCGTCCAGTCCCTGATCCTTTAACCAGCTAACTGCTGTCTCGCCCTCTTTGTCCATATCAGATACGATGGAAGCCTCATACAGACTCTCGTCTGCATCGATGGTACGGTCAAACAGGATAACACGGATACCTGCATCCTGTGCGTCCTGAAGTACGCTGTCCCAGCCTGCGGTATCTGCCGCGGAGAGAAGCAGGTAATCAACGCCGTCCTGGATGAACTTCTGAGCTGCGGTAATCTGCTCGTCGTTCTTTAAGCTGTAAGCGAAGGATGCCTCATAGCCGTTCTCCTCGGTGAACATCGCCTTCAGATCCTTGTCGTTGGCGGTACGGTAACCGGACTCGTTGGGATCGTTGTTGATGATGCCGACCTTAATCAGTTCGCCGCTGTCTGCCGCCGGAGCCGCGTCCTCAGCTCCGTCTGCGGTATCCTCAGTCGCCGCATCTGTGGTTGTAGTCTCTGCGGAAGATCCGCCGCATCCTGCCAGAAGTGTTGCTGCCATTGCTGTGCACATCAGCACACTCACAAGTTTTCTTTTCATGTTGTAAAACCTCCCTTTTTTATTTTGCGTTACGCTTTAGCCATTTCTCTTGGCTGATGATGTTATCTTACCGGAAAAACAGGCAAATTAATACGGACTTCCTTCGGAAATTAGTTCGCTTTTTTACTGAATTTCCAAAGGTGTCCGTATAAAGTTGGATTTTTTCTGAAAAAGGTTTATTTTTTTACGGCGGGTATCGTAACCGTCATTTCCGTTCCCTCGCCAAAGGTACTTTTTATGGTAATTCCATACTCCGAACCATAATTCAGACGCATCCGCTGAGCCACGTTCTGCAGTCCAAAGCCGGACGGATCGGCTGCGTCGGCCTTCTCCTCGCTTTCCAATCCCTTTCGTACCTTCGTAAGCTCCTCCGCCGTCATGCCCCGGCCGTTGTCCTGCACTGTGAAGCGCAAGACCTTTCCGTCCTTACATCCGGTGACCCGGATATGGCCCAGGCCCCGCTTATTCTTGATGCCGTGGTACAGGGCGTTTTCCACCAGGGGCTGCAGGGTCAGCTTCAGGATCGGATAATCGTAGAGCTCCTCCGGAATCTCGATGGTATACTCCAGGATATCCCGGTAGCGGAACTGCTGGATCTGTAAGTAGCTTCGGATATGGGCCTCCTCCTCTTTGACACTGATATAGTCCCGGCCCTTGCTTAAAGTGGTCCGGAAGAAGTCGGAGAGCGTGGTCACCATCATGACCACCTCTTCTTTTCGCCCCGCCTCCGCCAGCCAGATGATGGTGTCCAGAGTATTATAGAGGAAATGGGGATTGATCTGCGCCTGGAGAAGCTTCAGCTCCGTGGCCCGCAGATTCAGCTGCTCCACACGGATATCCTCCACCAGCTGGCCGATTTTCTCAATCATCTGGTTGAAGCTGTCGTTCAGCACCGCGATCTCGCCCTCGCTCTTCTCCGGGGCCCGCACGGTAAAGTCTCCGCCCGCGGCCTTTCGGGTCACCGCGCAAAGCTCCGCGATAGGCTCCGTGATCCGCTGCATGATTTTTCGGCTGATAAAATACGCGCCGAACAAAATCAGGATGAAAATGATACTGCTCATGCGGATGGCATTGTCTACATCGGACCGGATGCCTTCCCGGATGGTCTCCAGATGAGTCGTCTCGTAATAAATATATTCCTGAATCTGCTCCTGAATCAATTCCGTCAGGACGCGGATATTCAGATCCAGGCTCTCCATATTTTTGTCATAATTACCACTGACTTTTGCGTCCGTCTCTATCTCCAGAACCCGATCCTCCAGGATATCGAGACTCCTTAAGATCCGCTGAAGCCGCTGCCCGGCAAATTCCTCCGAAGAGGAATCATAGAGCCCGGTAAACACAGTCCGTGCCTCGGTAATCAGCTTTTCCGGCCCGTCGATGTCGATCAACTCCTCTGCCCGCTCGGAATTGGCCACGATGATGTACATCTGGTAGTCCATCTCTTCCTTGAAATCAATGTTGTAGGCGTTGGCCTTGGTAATATTTTCCACTACCTCGTCGTACCGGGCGGAAAACCGCTGCATCATGATAACCAGATAGAGAATCATCACCGTAAGCGGTATCAGGCAGACAATCAGAAGCATATTCAGACGGTTCTGAATGGAAGCGTCCCGTTTCTTCATTCCTTATCCTCCGTTTTTTCCCGCGCGCCGACCCGGAATTCCCGGGACGTACATTCCTGGGTTTTCTTGAACAAGTAGCTGAAATAATGGGGATCCTTATAGCCCACCGCGAAGGCGATCTCCGCTGTCTTCATGGACGTGCTGCGCAGAAGCTCCTTGGCGTGCTCCATCCGCACCCCGGTCAGGTACTCAATAAAGGTCTGGCCGGTCTCCTGACTGAAAATGGTACTGAAATGGTTCGGGCTTAAATTCACCGAAGCTGCCACTGTATTCAGGGAGATATCCTCCTCGTCGTAATGCTCCCCGATATAGGTCCGCGCGTCCTTCAAAAGGGAGCTGTATTTTTTCTGGGCCTGGCTCTCCTTCAGGGAAATGGCCGTCTCCAGCACTTTCTGAAGATAGCCTTTCGACGCCTTCAGGGAACTGAATAGTTCCGGCATTTTCTGAAAATCCCCACACCTTACTGCCAGCTCGCCGGATCCAATACCCAGCTCTTCCAGAAGTCTGGCCGCGGCGAAATAGGTATCCATAATTACATACTGGCGGAACATCAGGGACTGGGCATTCTTCTCGCCCAGACTCACCAGATAATCCTCCACGAAATGCTCGGCGTCATCTGTAAGGCCAGTCTTCAGGAAGCGCTCTACTGCTCTCCGATCCAGGTGATTCATATTCAGATCGTTTAAGGCCAGCTCCTGATCCACCGGGCCGCTTTCCGCCTCTCCACCGCTTTTTACGATCTGATTGTGCTGCCTCAAATACCGGTAGGCAAAGGCCTTGCTGGCGGAGCGGTAGCTGTATTTCAGTTCGCTTAAGCGCGTTACGCCATTTCCGATGCCGCCGAAATATTCCAGTCCCTCCTGGGCTTCCAGCGCAGTCCGCAGCATGCCGGAAAAGCGCTCCTCCAACTCCTCCATGGAGCTCTGGCCGTTCTCCTTCAGGATGAACGCCCAGCCCTCCAGGCCCCGTTCAATCATCAGGACCTCCGGCATGGTCTCCACCAGTTCTTCCATATCCCGGGTCACCCGGTTCTGCTCCTCCGAGTAGCCCTCCGTCTGGCCATCCGCGAAGACCTGGAACAGCAGGATATTGTAGCCGTTGGCCGCCAGCTCCATACCAAGCTCCCGACCCTCCTTCAGAAGGGCAGATACCGGCTGGCTGCCGCCCACCAGCTTCCGGAAAAATTTCTGGCGCTCCAACTGCAGATTTTCCTGGCGCTCCCGTTCAAAGGTTTCCAGGAATTCCCTCTGCTGCTGTTCCTCCGTCACCTTTTCCCCTACCCGCTTCACAGCTTCCAGAAGCTGCGCGCCGGATAAGGGCTTCACCAGATAATCGGTAATGCCGATGCTGATGGCCTCCTTGGCGTAATCAAATTCATCGTAGCCGCTTAAGATCATGATCTTGATCTCCGGCATTTCCTGCTTCACCAGACGGCTCAGTTCCAGACCGTCCATAAATGGCATCTTGATATCGGTAATCAGAATATCCGGCCGGGTCTTCTGAATTAGCGGATAGGCCAGCTCGCCGTCGCTGGCTTCTCCCATGAAGGAAAAGCCCTCCTTCTCCCAGTCGATGTTATTTTTGATGCCCTCCCGCATGATGACCTCGTCTTCTACCAGAAATACTTTTAACACGCCTGTCACCCCTCATTTTCCATATTTCTGAAAAAGAGGAGCCGCGCCTGCAGTCTCCTCTTTTTCATTGCAAAACTTTTCCTTTATCTTTGTGGCTTTTCGCTTTATTTCAGATGATCCACCGCCGCGTGCTCGATAGCCAGTCCCTCGGTATAGCGCGCCAGAAATACGTCGAAGCCCTTTACATCCTCCGGATCCGGCGCCAGGGTCTCGCCCTTCTCGCCTGCAAATACCCGGTTGTTCAGGTAATCGCCCAGACTCTCGCCCTCCTTCTTCTCCTTCATGTAAGCTGCCAGCAGCGCGATGCCCCATGCGCCGCCCTCGCCTGCAGTTTCCATGACAGTCACCGGTACGTCCATGGCTGCCGCCATGATGCTCTGGCCTACGCCTTTTGTCTTAAAGAGTCCGCCGTGACCCATGACCTCGTCTGCCTCTACGCCCTCTTCCTTGAACAGGATATCCAGTCCTGTCTTCAGCGCACCCAGGGCGGTGTAAAGATGTACCCGCATGAAGTTAGCCAGGTTAAACTTGGCATCCGGGGTGCGGACAAAGAGCGGTCTTCCTTCTTCAAAGCCGGTCAAATGCTCGCCGGAGAAATAGTTGTATGCCAGCAGGCCGCCGCAGTCCTTATCTGCCTCCAGGGCCTTACGGTACAGGGTTCCGAAGAGCTCGTTCATATCTACCTTCATGCCGAAGCTCTCGGCAAATTCTTTGAAAAGACCTACCCAGGCGTTCAGGTCGGAGGTGCAGTTGTTACAGTGTACCATACCAACCAGACTGCCGTCCGGGGTGGTTACCAGGTCAATCTCCGGGTGTACCTTCTTCAGCTCATGCTCCAGCACGATCATGGCAAATACAGAGGTTCCGGCGGATACATTTCCGGTTCTCTGGGCTACGCTGTTGGTCGCCACCATGCCGGTTCCCGCATCGCCCTCGGGCGGACACATGGGAATGCCGCTTTCCAGTGCGCCGGTCGGATCGAGAAGCTTTGCGCCCTCCGCGGTAAGCACACCCGCATGCTCGCCTGCGTTCTGTACCTTTGGCAGAATCGCACGGATATTCCAGCCGTAGCCTTTTTCAGCCACCTTTGCCTGGAACTTATCCAGCATTTCTGCATTAAACTGCTTTGTGGCCGTGTCGATGGGGAACATGCCGGAAGCCTCGCCCACGCCCAGGGTCTTCTCGCCGGTGAGCTGCCAGTGGATGTAGCCCGCCAGAGTAGTCATGAAGTCAATCTCCGGCACATGCTCCTCGCCCTTCAGCATGGCCTGATACAGATGGGCAATGCTCCATCTCTGGGGAATGTTGTACTGGAATAATTCGGTAAGTTTCTTGGAAGCCTCGCCGGTGATGGTATTTCTCCAGGTGCGGAAGGGTACCAGCTGCTTTCCATCCTTATCAAAGACCAGATACCCGTGCATCATGGC
>CAKROP010000038.1 GCA_934373375.1 uncultured Anaerosacchariphilus sp. | reverse complement strand
GGTGAGAACTTTATTGCAAATCCGGGGCTTCACAGAACGCTGATGGGCGACGGCCTTGCAACAGCGCTGGCAGGCTTTCTGGGCGGACCGGCGAACACTACATACGGTGAGAATACCGGTGTACTGGAACTGAGCCGTGTCCATGACCCGCGGGTTATCCGGATTGCAGCTGTTTTTGCTATTATCGTAAGCTTTATTCCGAAGGTATCCGCTATCATCAGTACCATGCCCTCCGCAATCATCGGCGGCGTCAGCTTCATGCTTTACGGTATGATTTCTGCCATCGGCGTGCGTAACGTGGTAGAGAACAAGGTTGACCTGACCAAGTCCAGAAACCTGATCATCGCAGGCGTTATCTTCGTATGCGGTCTGGGCTTCAGCAGCGGCATCACCTTCACGGTAGGCGGTACCCCGATTACCCTGACTGCGCTGGCTATCGCAGCTATCGCAGGCATTCTGCTGAACATGATTCTGCCGGGCAATGATTATGAGTTCGGTGTAAATGAAACCGGCGACGAGAACCGCGGTATTCATGCGTAAGTTTTGCGGGAAAATTAAGAAATTTTATAGAAAATAAGACTTGCATTTTCAGAATTCCTATGATAGAATTAACCACGTTGTGATAAAAAAGCAGATGGTCCGCTGCTGCAGCAGTCGGAAAGGGCATCTTTTGGCAGAATCCTATTTGATAAGATCGAGAGAGAAGCGAGACAGATACGCGCCGGCCTCCGGTGCGGTTTCGGGTCCTTTGTACTGGCGGTAAGAACATCCAGAAAACAAGGAGGAGACAACGAAATGAACGAGATTATTAAGAACATTGAGGCTGAGCAGCTGAAGGCTGAAGTACCGGAGTTTAAGGTAGGAGATACCGTAAAGGTTTACGGTAAGATCAAAGAGGGTAACCGTGAGCGTATTCAGGTATTCGAGGGTATCGTACTGAAGAAGCAGGGCGGCGGAGCTCGCGCTACCTTTACTGTAAGAAAGAATTCCAACGGCGTAGGCGTTGAGAAGACATGGCCGCTGCATTCCCCGAACGTAGAGAAGGTTGAGGTTATCCGTCATGGTAAGGTAAGACGTGCGAAACTGAACTACTTAAGAGGACGTGTAGGAAAGCGCGCAAAGGTGAAAGAGCTTGTAAAATAATCACGAAGTTGTAAAGATAAGAGGGAGAATGAAAATTCTCCCTTTTTCTTTCATGTAGCAGGATCCTATTTTAGAAATAAGACAGGGTGAAAATATGCGTAGAAGAGGATTAAACTTCCGACGAAGAAAAAAAGCAATCAATCTGTCAGCCTTACAGGGAGCCGCCGTCTGGATAGGCGAAATCATTCTGGCCTTTGTGGTGGGCTGTATGGCGGTATGGTTTTTTGGCTATGCCTTAAGCAATGTGGGTGAGTCCATGGAGCCGACTCTGAAAAGCGGCGATAAGGTGCTGATCAACCGGCTGGTCTACGAGGTTAAGTCGCCGTCCTACGGGGATTTGATTGTGTTTAAGCCCAACGGCAACCAGAACGCCCATTACCACATCAAGCGGGTGGTAGGAAAGCCCGGCGACACCGTCACCATCAAGAGCGGCCGCGTCTTTGTCAACGGCGAGCTGCTGAACGAGACCGTGCAGACCGAAAGCATGCAGGACGCAGGACTGGCGGAGGAAGGCGTAAAGCTGGGAACGGACGAGTATTTCGTGCTGGGCGATAACCGCAACAACAGTGAGGACAGCCGAAGCGCCAACATTGGCAATGTAAAAAAGGAAGATATACTGGGCAGGGCCTGGTTTGTAGTGACGCCCGGGGAGCGTTTCGGGTGGCTGAAATAGATAAACAATGGAGAATGAACGATGAATATACAGTGGTATCCGGGACATATGACCAAAGCCCGGAGAATGATGCAGGAGAATATAAAGCTGGTGGATCTGGTCATCGAGCTGGTGGACGCCCGCGTGCCCCTGAGCAGCCGGAATCCGGACATCGACGATCTGGGCCGCAATAAGGCGAGACTGCTCCTGTTAAATAAGTCCGATCTGGCGGACGAGTCGGCCAACGAAGCCTGGAGCGCTTATTTCCGGGCAAAGGGCTTCCAGGTGGTGAAGCTCAATTCCCGCAGCGGTGCAGGCTTTAAGAGTGTGAACGCGGCTGTCCAGGAAGCCTGCAAGGAGAAAATCGAGCGCGATCGAAGAAGAGGTATCCTGAACCGTCCGGTCCGCGCCATGGTCGCGGGTATCCCCAACGTGGGCAAGTCTACCTTTATCAACAGCTTTGCGGGCAAGGCCTGCACCAAGACCGGCAATAAGCCCGGCGTCACCAAGGGCGCCCAGTGGGTGCGCCTGAATAAGCAGGTGGAACTCTTAGACACCCCGGGTATTCTCTGGCCCAAGTTTGAGGACCAGGAAGTGGGTATCAAGCTGGCTATGATTGGTTCCATTAAAGAAGAAATTTTGAACACAGAGGAGCTGTCTCTGGAACTTTTGAAGCTTCTGAAAAGCAGGTACAGCGGCACCATCAACGAGCGATATGACGCAGATGAGGCGCTTGGCGAGGTGGAGCTTTTGGGAGAGATCGCGAAGCGCAGGGGCTGCCTGATGAAGGGCGGAGAACCGGATCTGACCAAGGCTGCAGCTATCCTGCTGGAAGATTTTCGGAGTGGAAAGCTGGGCAAAATCACACTGGAGCTGCCGGAACAGGCGCAGGAGGACTGACAATGGAACAGAAAGATAACAGAGAGGATATCGAGACAGAAGAGAAGCCGAATGTTATGCGGGAGCTTCTCGGCATGCTGGTATATGTGGGCATTGTTCTGGCTATCACGTTTCTGATTATTACCTTTGTAGGGCAGCGGACCCATGTGAGCGGTGAGTCTATGGAAAATACCCTGGATGACGGCGATCAGTTGATCGTGGATAAGCTTACATATCGGTTCCACGATCCGGAGCGGTTTGACATTATTGTGTTTCCGTTCCGTTACAAGGATAATACGTATTATATCAAACGTATCATCGGACTGCCGGGTGAGACCGTGCAGATCGTGGATGGTGAGATTTATATCAACGGAGAGGTGCTTGAGGAATCCTATGGCCGCGAGGTCATGCAGGACGCAGGACTGGCTGCGGAGCCCCTTACCCTGGGCGATGATGAGTATTTCGTGTTGGGTGATAACCGGAACTACAGCTCAGACAGCCGTGATCCCAGCGTGGCGCTGATTCACCGGAAAGAGATCATCGGACGGGCATGGCTGCGTATCTGGCCCCTGGATTCTTTCGGCATTTTGAAGCATCAGTAGAGGCGGAATTATGACAAAGACAGAGCAGCTGCGCGTGGAGCGGGAGCAGCGGAAACAGGAAAAATTAGCGAAGGAGCGGGAGCGTCTGGAGGTCATGCGTTCCTTTGAGCATCAGTACGAGGGCTATGGAGCCGTCTGCGGCATTGACGAGGTGGGCAGAGGACCGCTGGCAGGCCCGGTGGTGGCCGGAGCTGTGATTCTGCCACCAGACTGTGAGATTCTCTATCTTAACGATTCCAAGAAGCTGTCGGAGAAAAAGCGTGAGCTTTTGTACGATGAGATTATGGAAAAGGCGGTGGCGACGGGCATCGGCGTTATCAGTCCGGCCCGTATCGACGAGATCAACATTCTACAGGCCACCTATGAGGCCATGCGGATGGCGATTTCCGATCTGAAGGTGCAGCCGTCCGTCCTGTTAAATGACGCAGTGACGATTCCGCTGGTGGAAATTCCCCAGGTTCCCATTATCAAGGGCGACGCCAAGAGTGTGTCCATTGCGGCGGCCAGCATTATTGCCAAGGTCACCAGGGATCATATGATGGTGGAGTACGAGGCGATTTACCCGGGATACAGCTTCGCGTCCAATAAGGGATACGGATCGGCGCAGCATATCGCGGCTTTGAAAGAACTGGGGCCGACGCCGATTCATCGTCAGAGTTTTATAAAGAATTTTATTTAGGAGGCTTCTATGCAAAACCGCCGTCAAATCGGCACGGAAGAGGAAGCTTTGGCCGCTGTGTTTCTGAGGGCGCAGGGCTATGAGATACTGGAACAGAATTTTCGCTGCCGTCTGGGTGAGATTGACATCATCGCCCGGGACGGCAGCGCACTTGTATTTATAGAGGTAAAATATCGGAAGAACGCGGCTTACGGGACTCCGGCAGAGGCCGTAAATCTACGGAAGCAGCAGAAGATATGTAAGGTGGCTGATTATTACCGGATGAAGCACCGCGTTTCGGACGGACAGGCCTGTCGATTTGATGTGGTGGCGATTCAGGGGAGGAACATTCGGCTGATTCAGGATGCCTTTCCTTATTGTTTTTATTGAATCAATATAACATTCAATCAAGAAAAGTTTAAAAGTAAAATAAATACAGTGAAGAAGGAAAGACATCGGTGGCAATGCAAAGGAGAAAATCGAATGGAACAGAAACAGGCAGCGGCTGGGATGGAAAAGCTGGACAGAGAGAATGTCTATGAATGGAAAAAAGTAAAAGACAGAATAACGACACGCCTGGTGGAGCGTGCAGGCGTTCCGTTTTTACAATTTCCCCTTCTGGAGGAGACCGGCATTGTCATCCACGCCTTTACCACCCGTCTGGGCGGTGTAAGCGAGGGCGTCTGCAGTACCATGAACGTAAGCTTCACCCGTGGCGACAGGGAAGAAGCGGTACGGGAAAACTATCGGAGGCTGGGCGAAGCTGTGGGCTTCGACTGCGCCGATCTGGTCTGCTCTGATCAGACCCATACCACGAACATCCGGGCTGTCACCGAAGCCGATCGGGGCAAGGGTTTTGCGCGCCCAAAGGACTACACCGACATAGACGGCCTGATTACCAATGCGCCGGGCCTCGTGCTGGCCACATTCTATGCGGACTGCGTTCCGCTGTATTTCGTGGATCCGGTAAAGAAGGCCATCGGCCTGTCCCATTCCGGCTGGCGGGGTACGGTGGGAAAGATCGGGAAAAAGACAGTAGAACGGATGCAGGAAGAATATGGAAGTAACCCGGCGGATATCCGGGCAGCTATCGGTCCCTCTATCTGTCAGGATTGCTATGAGGTGAGCGCCGATGTGATCGAAGAGTTCCGGAAGGCATTTCCAAAGGAATGCTGGCCGGAATTATACTATGCCAAAGAAAATGGCAAGTACCAGCTGAATCTCTGGAGAGCCAACGAACTGATTTTCCGGGAAGCAGGAATTCTGCCGGAGCACACAGCAGTCACGGATCTCTGCACCTGCTGTAATCCCTCTCTTTTGTTCAGCCACCGGGCGTCCCATGGAAAACGGGGTAATCTGGGCGCGTTCCTGATGCTGAAATAAAGCGGACAGCCGCTGAAAAACAACAGCCACTGCCTGTTATTTTGGAATAACGGCGCATCAAAGTATATTTATGCATAAAAATGGGGCAGATGCAAGGTCATCCTTTCGATGATTTACATCCGCCCCTGTTTTAGCGGGTTCCGAATTTATTTCCCCAACTCTCCATTCTGCCGTTTCTCTAACAGCTTCCGGATCTTCTCGGTCGGGTTGTTGATCTTTCCAATCGGAGTGTCATGATTCATGGTATCAATAATCGTAGCCAGGAACTTGGTCATATCCGCTTCGGTGTAGTAGGGCTTCTCAAGAAGCTCCGGAGAGCGGTAGTTCAGGTTCGTGGTGACGATACGCTTGATGTAGCCCTTCTCGTAGTACTCGTCGAACTTTTCAAAGCCATCGGTGAAAAGGCCGAAGGTGCAGCAGACATAGACGTTGCGCGCACCCCGCTCCTTCATCTGCTTGGCCACATCCAGCATACTTCCACCGGAGGAGATCATATCGTCGATGATGATGACGTCCTTGCCGGTCAGGGAGGTTCCCAGGAACTCATGGGCTACGATGGGGTTCTTGCCATTTACGATGGTGGAGTAGTCTCTTCTTTTATAGAACATACCCAGGTCGATACCCAGGACGTTGGAGAAGTATACCGCACGCTCCATGGCGCCCTCATCGGGGGCGATGATCATCAGGTGATCGTTATCCACCTGCAGATCCGGTTCAGTGCGCAGCAGCGCCTTCATAAACTGATAAGGCGGCTGGAAATTATCAAAGCCGTTCAGAGGGGTGGCGTTCTGTACACGCGGGTCATGGGCGTCGAAGGTGATGATATTGGTAACGCCCATATTCTGAAGCTCCTGCAGGGCCAGCGCGCAGTCCAGAGACTCACGGCTGGTACGACGGTGCTGGCGGCCCTCATAAAGGAACGGAATCACCACATTGATACGGTGTGCCTTACCGGTGGCAGCGGAAATGATACGCTTCAGATCCTGATAATGATCGTCCGGAGACATGTGATTCTCATGGCCACAGACATTGTAAGTGATGCTGTAGTTGCAGACGTCCACGATGACGAACAGGTCGCTTCCGCGGACGGATTCACCGAGACGGCCTTTCGCTTCACCGGTTCCGAAACGGGGACAAGAGCAGTCTACCAGGTAGGAATCCTGAGCGTACTCCTGAAAATATACGTTATCGCGGTGCTGCATATTGGCGGTTTTACGAAAATCCACCAGATAGTTGTCCACCTTCCTGGCAAAATACATGCTGCTTTCCAGAGCGGCGATTTTCAGCGGCGCGATGGGTAAAATATTGTCAAACTGATTTGTTTCTGACATGACTGTCCTCCGAATAATATGACGTAAATTTCGATATGTTAGTGAAAACACACTACATATCATTTATACCATTTTCCGATACAGATCGTCAAGACAGATTGCTTTTTATTTTCAAATAATGTATGATGGTAAATGGAAAAGAAGGAGTTTTTGCGAAAATATGAAAAAAACGAAAGAACACGTAATCAAAACCATAGAACCGGGCAGCATCGCGGAAGAGCTGGAGCTGGAGCCGGGGGACGTGCTGGTGGCTGTGAACGGGCAGCCGGTAAAGGACGTCTTTGACTATCATTATCTGATCAATGAGGAATATCTGGAGATCCTGGTCCGCAAGGCCAATGGCGAGGAATGGGAGTTGGAGATCGAGAAGGAATATGAGGACGATTTGGGCATTGAGTTTGAAAATGGCATGATGGACGACTATCGTTCCTGCAGCAACAAATGCATCTTCTGCTTCATCGACCAGCTACCGAAGGGCATGCGTGACACCCTGTATTTCAAGGACGACGATTCCCGGCTTTCCTTTTTGCAGGGCAACTATGTGACCCTTACCAATATGGGCGACGAGGACGTACAGCGCATCATCACCTACCGCATGGAGCCTATTAATATTTCCTTTCAGGCCATGCACCCGGAGCTTCGCTGTCAGATGCTTCATAACCGCTTCGCCGGGGAAGCCCTCAAAAAGGTGGACCGTTTCTATGAGGCGGGCATTGTTATGAACGGTCAGATTGTGCTCTGCAAAGGTGTCAACGACGGTAAAGAACTGGAATACAGCATTGAGCAGCTGGTAAAATATCTGCCTTATCTGCAGAGTGTCTCGGTAGTGCCGGTGGGACTGACCCGTTACCGGGACGGCCTGTATCCTCTGGAGCCTTTTACGAAAGAGGACGCAAAAGAGGTGCTGGCCCTGATTCACAGCTGGCAGGACCGTCTCTATAAAGAATACGGCAATCATTTCATTCACGCAGGCGACGAGTGGTATCTGCTGGCAGAAGAGGAGATCCCGGCAGAGGACAGCTACGACGGTTACCTGCAGCTGGAAAATGGCGTCGGCATGGTAAGGCTTTTGCGGGAAGAGGTACGGGAAGAGCTGGCAGCCCTGGCTGGAGACGATTGCGAGCGCCGTGTGACCATAGCCACCGGCGAACTGGCAGCGCCGATTCTCGAAGAGCTTGGTCAGGAGATTAAAGCCAAATATCCAAAACTGGATTTGCAGGTAAAAGCCGTGAAAAATGAGTTCTTTGGTGGTAAGATTACCGTGGCCGGCCTTCTGACCGGACAGGATCTGAAAAAGCAGTTAGCCGACCTGAACCTGGGCGAGGAGCTTCTGCTGACCGAGCATATGATGAAGAGCGGCGAGCAGGTATTCCTGGACGATGTGACCGTGGAAGAACTGTCCGGGGCTTTACAAGTGCCCATAACTATTGTAAAATCAGACGGAAAATCTTTTCTGGATGCCGTACTCGGTCGATCTGAGAATTAAGATAGAGTATCAAGAAGAATAGGAGAAATTAGAGAATGAGTAAACCGATAGTAGCGATTGTCGGACGCCCGAACGTGGGAAAATCCACCCTGTTCAACGCGCTTGCGGGGGAGAATATTTCCATCGTAAAGGATACGCCCGGCGTAACAAGAGACCGTATTTACGCGGATGTAACATGGTTGGATCACGCATTTACCCTGATTGATACCGGAGGAATCGAGCCGGACAGCAGCGACATCATCCTGTCCCAGATGCGGGAGCAGGCCCAGATCGCCATTGATACTGCGGATGTGATTATCTTCCTGGCGGATGTGCGTCAGGGACTGGTGGACGCGGATTCCAAGGTGGCGGATATGCTGCGCCGTTCCAGAAAGCCGGTAGTGCTGGCTATCAATAAAGTGGACAGCTTCCAGAAGTTTATGGCGGATACCTATGAATTTTATAATCTGGGTATCGGCGATCCGGTGCCGATTTCCGCGGCTTCCCGGCTGGGTATCGGCGATCTGCTGGACGAGGTCGTGAAGCATTTCCCGGAGCAGACCGGTGAGATTGAGGAGGATGACCGTCCCCGTATCGCCATCGTCGGAAAGCCGAACGTGGGAAAATCTTCCATTATCAATAAGCTGATCGGCGAGAACCGCGTCATCGTATCCAATATCGCGGGAACCACCCGTGACGCCATCGACACCGAGGTGCGCCGGAACGGCAAGGATTACATTTTCATTGATACGGCAGGACTGCGCCGGAAGAATAAGATCAAAGAGGAGCTGGAGCGCTACAGTATCATCCGTACCGTGACAGCGGTGGAGCGGGCGGACGTGGTCATTCTGGTCATTGACGCGAAAGAGGGCGTCACCGAGCAGGACGCGAAGATCGCCGGTATCGCCCATGAGCGCGGCAAGGGCATCATCATTGCAGTCAATAAATGGGATGCCATCGAGAAAAATGACAAGACCGTCTACGAATATACCAATAAGATCCGCAATATCTTATCCTATATGCCTTACGCGGAGATTACGTTCATTTCCGCTGTGACCGGTCAGCGTCTGCCGAAGCTCTTTGAACTCATCGACATGGTGATTCAGAACCAGAATCTGCGCGTGGCCACCGGCGTGCTGAACGAGATCATGACTGAGGCCGTTGCCCTGCAGCAGCCGCCTTCAGATAAAGGAAAGCGTCTGAAGCTTTTCTATATTACACAGGTGGCGGTAAAGCCGCCCACCTTCGTCATTTTTGTAAATGACAAGGAGCTGATGCATTTCTCCTACACCAGATATCTGGAAAATAAAATCCGGGATGCGTTCGGCTTCAAGGGAACCGCTCTGCGGTTCCTGATTCGGGAAAGAAAGGGAGATCAGTAATGATACGTCTGGTATGTGTGGCGATCGGTTATGTGTTTGGATTGTTTCAGACAGGTTATATCTATGGAGAATTAAAAGGTACGGATATCCGCCAGCATGGAAGCGGCAACGCGGGAGCCACCAACGCGCTTCGGACGCTTGGCTGGAAGGCAGGCCTTATTACCCTGCTGGGAGACTGCTTTAAGTGTGTCTTCGCGGTGCTTCTGGTACGCGCCCTGTTTGCGGGCCGTTATCCGGATGAAAATATGGGCGTGCTTCTGGGAATGTACGGAGCCCTGGGTGTGATTCTTGGGCATAATTTTCCTTTTTATCTGAAGTTTAAGGGCGGAAAAGGCATTGCGGCTACCGCAGGTCTGTACCTGTCCCTGGATCCGCTTATGACTCTGGTGGCCGTTGTATTATTTGGAGGCGCCGTGGGCGCGACCCGTTATGTATCCCTGGGGTCTATTCTGGTCAGCATCTGGCTGCCGGTGGGAACGATTCTGTTCGGACAGCAGGGAAAGTGGGGACTGTCCCAGGGACATCTCTATGAGCTCTACGCGATTACGATTTTCCTGTGCCTGATGGCTATCTTCCGCCACAGAAAGAATATCGGAAGACTCTTAAACGGTACGGAGAGCAAGCTTGGACAGAAAGCGAAATAAAGGAGAAATACTATGGCGAAAACAGGTGTGATTGGAGCAGGCAGCTGGGGAACGGCTCTTGCGCTGGTGCTTCACAATAACGGGCACGAAGTGACCCTCTGGTCTCACTCGGCGGCTTCGGTGGAGAGTCTTTTAAAGAACCGGGAGCTTAAGGATAAGCTTCCGGGCGTAAAGATTCCCGAAGCGATTCAGATTACCAATGATTTGCAGCAGGCCATGAAGAACATGGACATGCTGGTGCTGGCGGTTCCATCCGCCTGCATCCGCAGCACGGCCCACAATATGGCTCCCTATGTGGCGGACGGCCAGTTAATCGTATGCGTATCCAAGGGTATCGAGGAAAGCACACTGAAGATTATGACCGAGGTCATCGAAGATGAGATTCCAAGCTGCCGTGCGGCGGTATTGTCGGGACCCAGCCATGCGGAAGAAGTTAGCCGGGGCTTACCGACTACGGTGGTGGCAGGCGCCCATGACCGGGAGACAGCAGAGTACATCCAGAATCTCTTTATGAATCGGGTATTCCGTGTATACACAAGCCCGGATATGCTGGGCATCGAGCTGGGCGGTGCCCTGAAAAATGTCATCGCGCTGGCAGCAGGTATCGCTGACGGCCTGGGCTACGGCGATAACACAAAGGCAGCCCTCATTACCCGGGGAATCGCGGAAATGAGCCGCATCGGCACCGCCATGGGCGGACGCCAGGAGACCTTCAACGGTCTGTCCGGTATCGGCGATCTGATTGTAACCTGTGCCTCAGTACACAGTCGGAACCGCAGGGCCGGTTACCTCATGGGCCAGGGCCGTACCATGCGGGAGGCCATGGACGAGGTGAAAATGGTAGTGGAGGGCGTCTATTCGGCAAAGGCCGCGGTGGCGCTTGCACGGAAATATAACATCGAAATTCCGATTATCGAGCAGGTCAACAAGGTACTATTTGAGGACAAGTCCCCGAAGGAGGCCGTGACCGAGCTGATGCTTCGCGATAAAAAAATCGAAAATTCACAGCTCCCCTGGGAGTAGGAGGGAGGCCGCCGGTGCGCTGTTACAACTGCAATAAGAAATTTGACTACGAGAAATATTATGGCATCTGTCCCAAATGTGGCTGCTTCAACAGGCAGGAGACGGCAGAGGAGCAGCACGAGGCTGTACATGACCGCTTTGGGGACAGCTCCGATAAGGACTGTCACAGAAGCCATCGCACCTACAGCGCCCATCCCGGCGAAGAACGGGACGGCAGTTTTACCTATCAGGAGGACGGGTATACCTACACGGC
>CAKROP010000037.1 GCA_934373375.1 uncultured Anaerosacchariphilus sp. | reverse complement strand
GACTTCAGCACCTCTGTTTCAAAATTCGCCTCTGTAATCTCTATAACTGCCATCATGATAACCTCCTTATATGAGCACGCTGCCGGGATCTCCCGGCCCGGCGCGTCTTATTTTTCTTACTGCTTTACTCTACCACATCCAGAATGAAAAATCTACATTTTCCTGTTCTCAATGTGTCCAGCTTCTGCCGCTTTTATGTAAAATTTATCATCTGTAAATTTTATTGACATTTCTTTTCCTGTGTGCTATTTTATGTTTAGACATTTAGATATTCATCTAATTATCTAAATGTCAGTTTCTGAATATCAGGAAAGGAGGCACTATGTTAAATGATGCTTTCAAAGCGCTGTCTGACCCAACCAGGCGGCGGATTCTGGAGCTTCTGACGGAACGGGATATGACGGCCGGGGAGATCGCGGACTGCTTTGATATTTCCAAGCCTTCCATCAGCCACCATCTGAATGTCCTGAAGTCCTCGGGGCTGGTGCTGGACGAGCGCAGAGGCCAGAACATCGTCTACAGCCTGAATATGACTGTTTTCCAGGAACTTATGAAATGGTTTTTTGATTTTTCCAAAGGAGGAAAATAAGAAATGAAATTAACGAAAAAGGATTGTTTTTTTATCGGACTTTCCATAGTCTCTCTGCTGGCCCACGCCTGCCTGCTGCCGGGGATGCCGGACATTGTCCCCACCCACTGGGGCTTTGACGGGACGGTCAACGGCTATTCCAACAAATACGTGACCCTGTTTCTTGCGGCACTGCCCTGTATCCTGTTCTTTTTCATGAAGCTGCTGCCCTATATCGATCCGAGAAAGAAAAGCTACACGCTCCACAAGAAGGCCTATGATATTTTTATTTACACCTTGACCCTGTTTCTGATCTGCCTTACCTGGGCTACCGACGCCGCCATCTTCGGCCTTCCGGTGCGGATCGAGCAGGTGGTTCCCGTGGCCGTGGGAATTCTCTTTCTGGCCATCGGCAACTATATGCCGCAGCTTCGCACCAATTACACCATGGGAATCAAGACGCCCTGGACCCTGGAAAATGAATATGTCTGGAAGAAAACCCACGCCATGGGCGGCGTTCTCTTCTGTATCATGGGAATTCTCCTGATCCTGTCCGGCGTCTTCCCCTCCAGGCTTATGACTGTGCTGGCCTTTGGCTTCATTCTTGCAGGCACCCTCTGGCTCTACGTATATTCCTGGCTGGTATACCGGAAGCAATCCGGCTCATAATTCGTTTCTTCAATATCTTCAATAAGGGGCGTGCCCGGAGCGGAATTTTTCCGTCCCGGGCACGCCCCTGTAACGTTTCCAAAGCCTTATCTGGTTCTGGCCATTGCCTCCTGATAATCCTTCGTATCCACGAAAATCTCTTCCTTCCACGGATTCTTCTTCTGTATCTTCGCCTGCTTCAAGATATAAGCGAAGCTAAATACGTTGACTGCAAACGCAATCACAGAAATCAGTCCCTGCGCCGTAGGATTCGCGGTAACCGGCATGGTGCTTCCCATTGCCGCGGCTATGCCGCCCTCGCCGTAGACGGAGGTCACCGTAGTGAAACGGCTGGCGTCCTGGAACAGCGGAAATACCTGCGCGAACATGCACCACAGTGCCAGGGTATTGGCACGGTTCTGGATCCAGCCGCCCTTATTCCAGAGAGCCGCCGCAAAGGTGGGCGCCAGAAGCAGCGCCAGACCGCAGTACCAGGAATGGGTCGGCAGATTCAGATAGGTATACTGGAAATTCCAGACGTCGTATGCCAGAATATATACCCAGATCATATCCGGCCACAGCATATCCTGCTTATTTTTAGAGGAATAAATGCCCCACCAGCCGGTCATACATACGATATTGAAAAGACCCGCCAGGCCATTCAGCACATTCCACCAGCCGCCATACAGCCATACGCCCTCTGAGGACAGCCACCAGCCGCCTGCCAGAGATCCGGCCCGGATAGCGGATTCGAAATCAGAGGCCACCGCGATCAGAATGTTGATTGCCACAATCACAAAGGGGAAGGCTTTAAACCAGTGCGCTTTTCCCAGTTTTCCCCAGTTGTATTTCAGTACCATAAATCCGATACAGCCCGCCGTCGCCGCGTACAGCTTGGCGTAATGGAACCAGCTGTTCATATGTACGTAGGTGTCATTCTGCAGCGCCCACTCTGCGCCCGCCGCTGCTCCGATGTAGATCGCGATAAAATACACCGTCAGCACTGCGGGAAGAACCAGGAAACACGCGATTCCGCCCCATTTGGTCCGTCTTGCCACCTCGTTCATCAATACCAGTCCGGTAAAGACCAGCAGCCAGCCCAGCAGCTGCCAGCCTGCGGTTTCTCCATAAATCTGAAAAAACATTGTCTCACTCTCCTTTTTCTTATAGCCCGTGAATTATTCCACTTCTATTTCCTTAATGTTGAACTCATTTCCGTGCAGAAGATAGGTCTGCCCGCTGCCGCAAAAGGGGCAGGTTTTCCCATGCTCCACCGTGGGATAGGTTTTTCCGCAATCCTCACAGTAGGTAACTGCGGGAAGTGTCTCAACAATAAGTTCTGCTTTCTCAAAAAGCGGCCGTTTCTTCGCCGCCCAGGTCCAGCAGCTCTGGAGATAGGATTCGATCACCGTAGAGACCTCTCCCAGCTCCAGAACCACCTTCCGGACCCTTTCCACATCATTTTCCTGCGCTACCTTCTCCAGCTGATCCATGATGTGAAACGTCACGCCTAATTCATGCATGCCTGCATTCTCCGATCCTTATTTCTTCTTTGCGAATTTTACCTTCACCGACTGCTTTACCATATTCGGAAGAATGTATTTCAGCTTGTCCTCGGAAGCGTGCATAACCGACGCTCCCGGAAGCTCTCTGTGCAGATGGATAGCGTCGAAGACGCACCGGGTCGTACAGATTCCGCAGCCGATACATTGATTCGGGTCTACCACAGAGGCTCCGCAGGACAGGCAGCGGGAGGTTTCCACCTTTACCTGTTCCTCCGTCAGACTGTGGGACAGATCCCGGAAGGTCGCCGCCTGGGCTTTCTCATCCGCTTTTTCCGGAACCTGGCGCTTGGAGGTGTCATAGCTGTCGATGGAGATATTCTCCTTGTCCAGCTCCACAAAATCACGGCGGTTTCTTCCGATGGTCAGCGTACAGTTTTCGTGTACATACCGATGCAGGGAAATTGCTCCCTCCCGGCCTGCCGCAATCGCGTCAATGGCAAACTTCGGTCCGGTATACACATCTCCTCCCACGAAGATATCCGGCTCTGAGGTCTGATAGGTCAGTCTGTTGGCCAGGGCTCCTCCGTTGGGCCGTCTCTTCAGGTCCAGATTGTCCAGCATATTGCCCCAGTCAATGGCCTGTCCCACAGAGAAGATCACATGCTTACAGGGAACCGTAACGGTCTCTTCCTCGTCATATTCCGGTGAAAATCTGCCCTGCTCATCCAGAACTCGGGTGCACTTCTTGAACACTACCGCTGTTACTTTTCCATTTTCTTCCAGTACTTCTCTGGGACCCCAGCCGCAATTTAACTGAATTCCTTCTTCCAGCGCCTCCCGGATCTCTTCCTCACTTGCGGGCATGCCTTCTCTCTGCTCCAGACAGAACATGGAGATCTTCGCGTCGGTACAGCGGCTGCTGATTCTCGCCGCGTCGATGGCCACATTGCCGCCGCCCACAACGACCACGTCACCTTCCAGGGCAAAGCCCTCCCTGGCTCCGGCTTCTCTTAAGAAATCCACCGCCGCGTAAGCTCCCTTCGCGTTTTCTCCGGCAATGCCCGGCTTTCTTCCCCGCTGGCAGCCGATGGCCACATAAAAGCCTTTATAACCCTGCTCTCTCAGCTCTTCGATGGTAATATCTTTTCCAATCTCCACGCCGCAGCGAATCTCTGCGCCCAGCTCCCGGATCACATCGATTTCCGCCGCCAGAAGATCCTTTTCCAGCTTATAAGAGGGAATTCCGTAACGGAGCATACCGCCCGGCTCCTCGCTCTTCTCAAACACGGTAGGCTTATATCCGTTCAGCGCCAGATAGTACGCGCAGGAAAGTCCTGCGGGACCGGCCCCGATTACCGCGATTTTTTCCTCAAATCCGCCCTTCAGGGAGGGAACGGTCTTTTTCGGAATGTATCTTGTCTCCGCCTTCAGATCCCGCTCTGCCAGGAAGCGTTTTACTTCATCGATGGCTACCGCCTCGTCGATGGTTCCTCTGGTACAGGCGTCCTCACATCTGCGGTTGCAGACATGGCCGCAGACAGCCGGAAGCGGATTGTCCTTTTTGATCAGCGCCAGAGCCTCCTCATACCGGCCTTCCTTTGCCAGCTTCAGATAGCCCTGCACCGCGACATGGGCCGGACAGGCGGTCTTACAGGGAGCGGTACCGGTATCATAGCAGTTGATCCGGTTCAGATCCCGGTAATTATGGGACCACATATGCTCGCCCCAGGGCTGTTCCGAGGGAAGCGGCATTCTGGGGTAGGTCACCTGACAGCCCTCCTTGTCGCACAGCTTCTGTCCCAGCTTTACCGCGCCTGCCGGACAGGCCTCCACACATTTGCCGCAGGCTACACAGTTGGCCTTTTCTACCTTCGCCACATAAGCGGAGCGGGACATATTCGGCGTATTGAACAGCTGGGAGGTGCGCAGTGCGTAGCAGACATTTACATTGCAGTTGCAGATGGCAAAAATCTTGTCCGCGCCGTCAATGTTGGTGATCTGGTGGACGAAGCCGTTGTCCTCCGCCGCCTTTAAAATCTCCAGCGCTTCCTCTCGGGTAATATAGCGTCCGTCCTTCTGGGTTTCCACCACATAATCCGCCATATCGCCCACTGCGATACACCAGCCCTCCGGATCGTCCGCGCAGCCCTCTCCGTGGGTAAGGCGGGACCGGCGGCAGGAGCAGGGGCTTGCCGCGTATTTTCCCTCGTATTTGCTCAGCCAGTGGGAAATATGCTCCAGATCTACGGATTCATTTTCCAGCTCAATGGCCTTCTCCACCGGTATGACATGCATACCGATTCCTGCGCCGCCCTCCGGCACGAAGGGCGTAATCTTCTCCAGGGGCAGACGGGACATGTGTTCAAAGAAGGTTCCCATCTCCGGATTGGATTCCAGAATGCTCGCGTTCATGTTGAAAAATTCCGCGCAGCCCGGCACGTACATGGGAAGCACATACTGTTTTTCGTGTTTCTCATTTTCCCAGTTGTATTCCAGAAGGCCTTTTCGGGACATCTCCTCCAGCATGGCTTCACAGGCCTTCTCCTCCATACCGGAAAGCTTCACGATCTGCGCCAGCGTCTTGGGCTTTCTTACGCCCAGCTTCAGGGCCAGCTCTGCCTCTTCATCGGTCAGGACCCCGGCCAGTCCCCAGTATTCCGGATCGTTTCGGGTAATCTTCTTAAGACCCAGCTTCTGCGGAATCCGGTCGGTAATCTTCTTTCCCAGCTTCGCAATGGGCTCCCGGAACGTCTCGTCCGGATCCGGGGTAAATTCCGGATAGACATAATCCGGATACAGCTCTTTGTCCAATTCTTTCTTCATCTTCTTTCTTCTCCCTCATTTATCTTTTTTTATCACGCGTTTCCGGTCTTCCATTCCCGCACCTGTCCGGCCAGCCACTCTGTCCATGCGTCCATGCCTTCCCCTGTCTTGGCGCTGATAGGAAATACCTTCGCATGAGGATTTCTCTGATAGATAAATTCCTTCACCCGTTCCATATCAAAATCAAAATACGGCAGTACGTCGATCTTGTTGATCAGCACCGCGTCGCAAATCTGAAACATCAGCGGATACTTCAGCGGCTTATCATGGCCCTCCGGTACGGAAAGGATCATCACATTCTTAGACGCGCCGGTATCAAATTCTGCCGGGCAGACCAGATTGCCCACATTTTCCAGAATGGCCAGATCCACGTCCTCTACGCCCAGACCTTCGATGCCCTGCCGGGTCATCTCCGCGTCCAGGTGGCACATACCGCCCGTATGGAGCTGAATAGCCTTCACGCCTGTTCCGGCAATGGCCTTCGCGTCCACATCGGAATCGATATCCGCTTCCATTACGCCAATCCGGAGCTGATCCTTCAGCCGCTCAATGGTTCCCTTTAACGTGGTGGTCTTGCCCGATCCCGGCGAAGACATCAGATTCATCAGAAACACACCCTGCTCCTTTAACTCCCGGCGCAGCTTATCTGCCTGCCGGTCGTTGTCCGCAAATACACTTTCCTTGATTTCAAGGATTCTTACTTCTTTCACGCTGCTCTTATCCCCTTCATTATAATCTGAACCATCTCTTCTTTTCCCTGCTCGTAGGTCAGCCCGTTTTTATAGAGAATATCGCTCTCCATAAAACAGGTTACCGTTCCCCGGATCATCGCCATCACCACCGGAACGGAGATATCCTTTCGGATCTTACCTTCCCGCACGCCCCGCTCCAGATACTGCTCCGCAAGGATCCAGCCCTGGTTCACCGCCTCCATCAGGTATCTGTACTGCTTCGGATACTTCCGGGCCAGCTCAAAGATCCGGCTGAGGCCGATATTGTAATACTTGGTGGGAATCGCGCAGAACAGCCGCTCCAGCTTTTCCAGAGTATCCAGACTATCGTCCTGCTCAATGGCTTCCCTCATGTCGGTAAAATCCCGGGCGTACCGGTCGGCAATTCCCACCAGCACATCCTGCTTGCTCTCAAAGATGGTATAGATGGTTTTTTTACTAATCCCTAATTCCTTCGCCACATCGTTCATGGTAAATTTCAATCCATGCTTCGTAAATTCTTCTATGGCTGTATCAATGATTTTCTCTCTCATTCATTCCTCCTTAGGGTGTTTCCCTTTGGTCAAAGGAAACCTGGAAACCAAAAATAGTTTCCCAGTTTCCATCATTGTATCATAGCCCCGGCTCCCGGTCAATTCGGAAACATAGACAAAAAAAATGAGAGATGATTGGTGAAAAAGTCATCTCTCAAATCCCATTTCTATTGTATTTTTATCCGATGGTCCGTTCTTTTGTATCCCGTATCAGTCTCCGCAGGGGCAGCGCCACCAGAAGCAGGCCGAATACCACGAAGCAGAGCGCCTGCAGCACCTCAGGCAAAAAGCCCAGGGCTCCGGCTACCAGCGGTTCCACAAGATAATACCCGTTAAACAGCATATGGAAGGCAATCCCAGCCCAGATGGAACGGCAGCACAGCACCAGATATCCGGCCAAAAGGCCTATCAGAAAGGCATAGCTTCCCTGTACCAGGTTGAGATGGGCAATGCCAAAAAACAGAGCCTGCAGGATATTGATCACCCAGAAGGAGGCTCCCGCCCGCTTCAGATATTCGACCGTCAGGCCGCGGAAGATCAGCTCCTCCGCAATCGGGCCAATGATGACCGTCGCCAGGATCGCGGAAATTCCGCTTTCTCCAAGCCCCGCGCCTTCTATCAGATCCGTGTACTCCTGCATGGATTTCGGATCCAGCACCTCCCAGCCGCTCATCAGAATCCCTATCAGAAACTGCGCGCCCACCGCCATCAGAAGCAGGCTTATCAGATCTTTTTTTTGAAACAGCGACGTCTCCCGGATCCCGTATTTCTCCCGCCGCCGTACCACACTGATATAATACCAGAGGCCTGCTACACCAAGCAGCAGTACGTCAGAGAGCAGCAATACCGTCATGGTATCGTTCATGTATATCTGTGTTCCCTTTTCCACGCCATATTGCACCATGAACCTTATCATCTGAACCGTAGAAGCCGCAAATTGTATTCCCAGCATAGCCACCAGCGGCAATATGCTCTTTAAATATCCTCCTGCTTTTTTCATAGGCACCTCCGTTTATCTTTTCTTTTGTCCTTTTTTCTATCTTATCATATCTGTTCCGGTCTGGCTACCTTCAGAATCTTTATACAAAAAGGATCCTGCTTTTTGCAGAATCCCTTTGTCTTGATTTCTATTATAAAATAAATTCCAACAACAGACCCGCTCCGGCGGACAGCAGGTACAGGAGGCCTACGATGGCTGCATTTTCTTTCGCCGGATGATTTTCCCGGAATAAAACTGCCAGGCCGACGCCTGCTCCGGCGCATAAACCGCCCATGGCAGAGGCCAGGCTCAAACCGCCGGCCAGGTAAAGCTCGGTGATGAGGATTGAGGACGCGCAGTTGGGGATGAGTCCCAGAAGCGCCGTCAGGAAGGGCTGGAACCAGGTATCCTTGCCCAGGAAGGTGGTCAGGGCATCCATACCCACCAATCCCAGTACGATGTTCAGGATGGCGGTGAAAACGAAGACATAGATGGTCAACTGAATGGTATGACGTACAGCCGGTTTTACGATGCCGCTGTCGTCGCTGCAGCCACAACCACGGCACATATCTTCAATGTGCTTGTGTTCTTTTTTCTTACGAAGCAAAAAGTCCAGCAGGTATCCGGCCACAATGCCGATCAGCATTTTGCCCAGAAGAAGCTGGCCGATGATCCGGCCGCTGCCCGGATGGCTGAACAGTATCAGGATGGCCTCGTCGGAGGTGGACAGGAAGACGGCCATCAGGGTTCCCAGCGTGATAACGCCACCGGAATACAGGTTCGCCGCCGCTACGGAAAAACCGCACTGGGGGACGCAGCCGAAGATAGCTCCCACCAGAGGGCCTGCCTTGCCCATTTTTCCCAGGGCACGGTTCATAAAGTTATTGGAATAATGCTCCAGCGTCTCCAGAAGCAGAAAGGCGGCCAGCAGAAACGGCACGGTCTTCGCGGTATCCAGAAGCGCGTCCAGGATTGCATCCAGTATCATTTTTACACCTCTTTCTATCGAAACGTCTTATCTAAGCCCTCGCTTTACGATAAGAAATTTTGTCACAGGAATGGTTTGCGATATGCCAAAATCGACATTGGTTTTTAGGATACCATGTTCTGAAGGATTATGCAAGGAGGCTTTTTCAAAGTTTCGTTAAATTTTTGATAATCTTTCTTGCTTTTTGGAAAATCTATGTTATAATGTACCTGTTCGGATACAATCTGAACGAAAAATAAATAATAGCGAAGTAGGATTTTATGCGTCAAGTGTTCGCTGGCTGGGGAGTCGCCGCGAAACGAAAAGGAGAGCTCTGACTCGGTCTTACGATATATTATCCGCACCCGTTGCTACAGATGAGTACATCTCATGTGTGGAGGAATCGGGCTTCATAAGCAGTCTCGATATTATTTATTTTGTAACCTGTTTCTCACACACAAGTATGGAGGTGTATTTTTTATGCAGTTCTTTTCCAAGGACGCCCTTTCCTTTCGTGAACAGTTTAACAATCTCCGGAAGGTACAGAGTATCTGTCTGTGCGGTCTTTTCGTGGCCGCGTACGTAGCCCTTTCCTTTTTTAACCTGAAGCTTACCCCGTATCTGGAATTCCGCTTTGCTTTCCTGGCGCTGGCTGCTGCAGCTGCCTACGGCGGTCCGGTGATGGGTATGACGGCAGGTATCGCGGGCGATGTGGTCAGCTTTTTCGCTGCTCCGCAGACCGGCCCCTTTTTCCCGGGCTTTACCATAAGCTACGCGATTCTCGGTTTTGCGTTCGGCCTGATTCTGTACCGCTCCAGAGTAACCCCGGTTCGTGTTTTCGCGGCTGCCTTCTTTGAATTTGTGGAGGCCTGCACGCTGAATACCCTGTGGCTGCATTTTATGTACGGCATGGAATGGAAGTATCTCTTCACCATCCGTCTGGTAAAATGTATCGTTTCCCTGGGGATCAATACGGTACTGCTCTTCATTTTCATGAAGGCCTTCAGCAAGATTATTGCCAGTGTTCTGACTCCCGCAAGCGTGTCCAGATCTTAAATGGAGCGCTGATTTTATAGCCAAAAGAACCGCCTCCGGAAAATCGAGTTCCGGCTGCGGTTCTTTTTTTGCTTTCCTTTCTCCTATCGGTAAACCGACATACGCTGTCTGTAGATGCGTTCCTTCTTTTTCCGTTTCTTCACGATACTTTTTCTGATGATCAGTGCTATCCCCATTACCGCAGCCCCGGCTGTCAACAGCCACATCAGCGGCTGCTGTGTGTCGCCGGTCTGAACGGCTCTGACAGCACTCCGGTGTCCGCCGGAGCCTCCGGAGCTTTGATTTTTCGGCGCATCATACCGGTTATCAAAACGAATCGCGTCGGATTTTTCCTGCTTTCCTTCCCGCTTTGCCACCAGCTCTGCCGTCAGGGTGCCATCGTCCCGGCGGATCACCTGTACGTCTACCGGATAAGCCGTCCGGTCATAGCTGAAACGTTCGGCACTGTCCGTATTCTGGGAAATGCGGTACTGATACGTTCCGACCTCTCCATAGTTGATGGGACCGAAGGTAATCGTGCCCGCGCCGGTGCGGGTCTTCACGGTCTCTATGGGCAGCGGCGCGTTCTTTGTCACCGCTTCCAGGGTTACTTTATAATCTTTACCGCCCGGGATATTTTCGCCACTCACTTCGACCTGTACCGGTATGGTGAGCGTACCGCTTTTTTCTGCCGCCTCTGTCTTCACCGGCAGCCACAGGCCAAGAATAAAAACGAAAAGTGGCGCCCATTTCCAGGCCTTCTTCTTCTTTTCTTTCACAGGTGTTTACACCTCCCTTCCGGCTGACGTCTCTTCCAGCCAGCCGAATACTACCACGCGTCCGTTGGTTCCCACATCATCCGCACAGGTGGAAAGCCCGATAAGCTTCTCACCCTGAACTGCGTCCCGATGCTGTACCGCTTTTTTTCTGATATGGGACAGAAGCCCTGAAACGTCCACGTCTTTTCCGCTGTGATAGATTTGTTCATCATAGGCATCCGTCTCCACACACGCAAAGATATGGATAGTCAATTCCTTATCCGGCAGATACAGGACGCCGTCCGGATGCTCTGCAAAATACGCTGCTTCTGTAAATTTCGCCACATCGCCGAACATGGCGCCATTTTCCATATGGTGACCGTAAAGCAGGCTGTAGCTGTCGGAGAAATCGGGACTGTCCGCGCTGGCCAGGAATATTGCGCCGGACAGGGAAAATTCGCCGTAAACGTCCTGATTGACATAGATCATATCATTTTCTCCCTGCAGCACCGGATAGTCGATGTGCGTATCCGGTATGGTGATCCAGGCGCGCACGTCGGGATTCAGCTCCTGAAGCTCAGCAAAGCCTGCGCTTTCTCCATCTCCTCCCGGCTTATAGTCCAGAAGCTCGGCGGATACAAAAGCATTTTGGCTTACCCGGTACGTATCCCAGAGGGAATACGTACCGTAGGCCAGCATTACAAAGACCAGCAGGCCTGCAATTATGGTGAGTAACCGGTTCCCAAGCCCGGCCACTCTCGCTGCTGCCCGCCACATTTCTTACTCCCCGAACAGCTTTTTCTTACGTCCAAAGAAGAAGAGCATCGCTGCCGCGAAGGCCAGCATCAGAGCATAGGGAGCTACGGTGCTGACTACGCCGCCGGGAATTTTGGCGTCGCGGTGGTTCTCCACGTAGAGCTGTTTTCTGTCTTCCGTTACCTGATTCTCCTTCGATACCTCTTTTCCGTCCGCATCCACATATTTCGTGGTGTAACCGTCTGCGGTATAATCC
>CAKROP010000036.1 GCA_934373375.1 uncultured Anaerosacchariphilus sp. | reverse complement strand
CAATTTCCACAATCGACTGGGTTTTCCCGCACCGGCGCAGCACGCTCCGAATCCGTGAAATCAATTCTCTTGGCCGAAAAGGCTTGCTGATATAATCCTCCGCGCCCAGATCCAGCCCGGTCACCACGCTGAACTCATCCCCCGAAGCCGTCAGAAAAATCACCGGCGTATCCGACTCCGCCTTCACCGCCGAGCACACCGCGAACCCATTTCCATTTTGCAGGGACACATCCAGCAACAGCAAATCAAATTTTTCCTCTTCCAGCGCCGCCAGAGCCTCCCTCTGCCCCGCTTCCGCCCGTACCTGAAAGCCCTCCGCCTTCAGCACCGCGCTCAAATTTTCAATAATCGCCGGGTCGTCCTCGACCAGAAGTATGTTTGTCAAGCCTTCGCCTCCCTGATGGTTGTCCGTTTCTGAAAATCATGTTTATTCTAACATAGTTTTCTTTTTTTGTCTGATTTTTTCGTTGTTATTCGTATTTATTTGTTATAATAAAACTATCTATTACGAAAGAAGGGATTTACAAATGAAATGGTATCAAAAGAAATGGGTGAAATGGCCCCTGCGCATCTTCGGCGGATTCTTTGCCCTCGCCCTTATTTCCGCCATCCTGAATCCATCGGAAGGCCCGTCTTCTATCACGCTTTCGGATATTCCCACAGAAGCGCTGGTTTATGAGGAATCCGCGACGCTCCATCTGGAAATGACGCCGGACAGCACTTCCTTTTCAGAGCTGTCTCTGGTTTACGATGATTCGCTCCTTGATGTGGAAAAGGGCGATTCTGATAATGAACTCATTGTAACTGCCAGGGATACCGCCGGCACAACTGCTCTTTGTGTTAAATCCACAAATGGCTCCGCGCTCAGCAATATCGCGCTCCTGGAGGTGAAGGATCCGGATGCCGACACGCAGGCAGAAGCCGCTTTACAGGAACAAATCAACCAGGCCGTAGAAAAGGCTCTTGCCGATAAGGAAACGGAAATCTCTGATTTGCAGTCTCAACTTGAAGAGACTCAAAATTCTTTATCAAAAGTACAAACAGAGCTTAAACAGACTAAGGATCAGCTTTCCCAGTCTCAGTCAGAACTAACCCAGGCGCAGGACAAACTGAAAAAAGCACAGTCTGCTTCCAGCCAGTCCTCTGCTGCTTCATCTTCCTCCGCCGCCGTCTCCTCCGGTTCCTCCCGCTCTGCAGGCTCCGGTGTCACCAATTCCCAGACCGTACTGATTACCAGAACCGGCAGTAAATACCACAACCATAAATGCGGAAACGGCACCTATTACGAGACCACCCTGGATGACGCCCTGTCCCGGGGATTAAGTCCCTGCCAAAAGTGCTACTAATCTATATATCTTGCAATTTTGAAAACAGACTGGCAGACAGGATATCCTCTGCATCCTATCTGTCAGTCCGTCTTATGATTTCTTATATTTCCAATCCCGACAAATCCACTTCTACTGTCCATCCCCGTTTTATCCGGGGCGCTTTCAGAAACATCGCCATGTACCATGGATAGTAAATAATTCTATCCTCTTTTTCTACATTTCCCTCGCAGAATACCAAGCCTTCCGAAAGCTCCCACGTTTGTCCATTCAATGCATAATTTAAAGCCGCATGCTCTTTATAGGATTTTCCGGATTTGATTTCCAACGGATAAATCCGGCTTCCCTTTTGAACTACAAAATCCAGTTCACATTTTCCCTTTTTATCAAAATATCTCAGTGAAAATCCGTTTGCGGTTAATATCTGAGCAAATGTATTTTCCAAAATACTTCCCATATTTACATCCAGGTTCCCTTTTAAAATTTCAAACTGCACATTCTCCAGACTGGCTGCGCAGAGTAATCCCGTATCCGACAAAAACAGCTTAAATAAATTATGCTTTTCATTCACTCGGAGCGGCACAGTCGGTTCTGTCACATTGTAACATGGAAGCGCCACACCTGCGTCCTTCAACCACAGAAAGCTGTTTTCATATCGTTCCATTCTTGCGCTCTTTGAAATATCAGCCAGAACAAACCGTTTATTTTTATCATTCAATTCCGATGGAATCCGGTCAAAAATTTCTTTAATTTTGGCTTTATCATTGAGCGCGTATTTACTGATATCCTGTCTGTATAATTCCAGAATGCTTTTCTGGGTCTCTACCACCTGTCCGATGTCATGGGTATCCACAAAACGCTGTACCACATCCGGCATGCCGCCCACAATCACATAATATTGAAAAAGCTGTTTCATCGTTCTATGAACGCTTTCACTCACAGGCGTAACCTTTTTATACGCCTCTTCCAGATATTCCAGCGTACTTTCCTGTACCCCGTTTGCGTACAGAAATTCCCGAAAGTTCATCGGATACATCTGTAAAATAGTCTCATACCCTACCGGATAGGATTTTACTTCTTTATAACGGACGCCCAGAAGAGAGCCCGACTCTATATAGTCAAATCTGCCGTCATCCACCAGAAATTTAATCGCTGTTCTGGCTTTTGGACATTCCTGTATCTCATCCAGGAAAATCAGGGTCTTACCCGGTTCCAGCTTCCGACCTGTATACGCAGTAAGATTCGTAATAATCATGTCTACATTAGAGACATCTGAAAATATATCTTGCGCAGATTCATTTTCAATGAAATTTATTTCTACAAAATTTTCATATTCCTGTTCCGCAAATTTTCGTACACTGTAGGTTTTTCCTATCTGCCGTGCTCCGGTAAGCAATAACGCCTTGTGGTTTTTATCTGCTTTCCACTCCCGCAGTCGGCTGTCTATTTCACGTTTCAGCATCTGTCTGCCTCCTGTTCTTCATTCCTTTAATATTTATTATAACCAGCTCTGCGACGTTTTTCCACTATATTTCAATCATTTTTGCGACGTTTTTAATATCTATTAATGCAAGTTTTGCGACGTTTTTATTTTTCCTATAGTAGCCTGTTTATATAAGCAAAAACGGCGATACCGGATTCTTCCTCGGTATCGCCGCTTTTTCTGTGTTCTCTTTATTTCCAGCAGGGCGGCAGCTTCTGCTCCTTCATGCGGATCGGCTCCGGGTAGGTCTGACCGTGGAGCTCCAGCTCTACACGGTCGATGATTTCCGGTTCCACGGGCTCGTTCACTTCCACGCCGGGAATGGGAAAGTCTACGGGGACGGTTTTTACCTTTTCCAGGCGGTAGATTTCGTCCATGCCTTCCAGGACGCGGCCGAAGACCGGATAGACGCCCTTATGGTCGGGGCAGTCCCGCAGGGGGAAGAAGAACTCGCAGGAGGCCAGGCCGTCCGCGCCGTAGCCGCCCATGCAGACTGCGCCCGGATGGGAATCCAGGGGTGTGATCTCCGGGTGAAGCTCAAATTCGTTGGGAATCAGATACCGGGCTTCCTTTTTACCGAAGGCGGTGTAGCTTACGTCAATCCAGCTGCCCGGAACGATGCGCTGGATGGCGTGGTAATCCATAAGACCGCGGGAGGCCACGTAGATGAAGCTGTTTACCGTGTTGGGTGCTGCCTCGGGCAGAAGCTCAATCACAATCTTTTTTCCGTTTTTCATATATAAAGTAGCTATCGGATTCATTTTCATTTCTCCTTAACCGATGATCTCCAGTTCCTTCGGATAATGGTTCAGCACCTCGCAGCCGTCTTCAGTCACCAGCACCAGATCCTCCACCCGGACGCCGGTGTCTCCGGTCAGGTAGATACCCGGTTCGATGGAGAAAATCATACCCGGTACGGCCTTATCCGTGTTCACGGAGGAAACGTCGCCGAACTCATGCTCGCCGAGGCCGATAAAATGGCCCAGACGATGGGTGAAATAAGGACCGTAGCCTGCCTCGGTAATCAGATCCCGGGCTGTCTTGTCCAGCTCGCAGAGCGGAATACCCGGCTTGATTTTCGCGATAGCGGCCTCGTTGGCCCGGCGCACCGTATTGTATACAAGCTGATGCTGCTCGCTGGCCTCCTTGTAGTAGAAGGTACGGGTCATGTCAGAGCAATAGCCATCCTTGATGCAGCCTACGTCAAAGAGCACGCAGTCGCCCGGCTTCACCACAGTATCGTCCGGCGCGTGATGGGGATCCGCCGCATTTGCTCCAAAAGCCACCAGGGGCTCGAAGGAAAAGCCGTCGGCTCCCAGATCCTGATAGATTTTCAGGGTCTGCTCAGCCACCTCTTTCTCGGTGACGCCCTCATGAATCAGGGTCTTAAACTTCGCAATGGCTTTATCATTGATATCAGAAGAGACGCGCATCAGCTCCTGCTCCCCGGCATCCTTGACGCCGCGTGTTTTGTCCACGGCCAGAGATGCATTCACAAAGCCTGTGGCTGCCTTCATCTCCATCAGCGGAAGCAGGAAACGGGCGGTCAGATCCTTATCCACGCCCAGTGTCTGATTGGGATCCAGATACTTCGCCACAATCTCGGCTGCCGGATCCGTATCGTCATACCAGACCTTCTCCACGCCTACCTCCTCCGGTACGGTAAACAGCTTGTTCAGGAAATACACATGCTTTCCGTCCGCCCGCAGATACAGGGCGTAGAAACGCTCGAAGGGCGCGATGTATACGCCGGTCAGATAGTAGATGGACATGGGATCCACGATCAGCATCTGACTTAAGCCCATTTCCTTTAACGCATCCAGCACACGTTTTACTCTGTTCTCTTTTAACATAACTTCCGTCTCCTCTCTTGCCATTTAAAACTGCTTTCTCAGCTTCGGATCCAGCAGATCCCGCAGACCGTCGCCAATGAAGTTCGCGCCCACGGCCATGGTAAAGATCGCCAGTCCCGGGAAGCCTGCCACCCAGAATTTATTGAAGTAGCCCACACCGTCGGACACCATCATGCCCCACTCGGGCGTAGGCGGCGCGGAGCCAAGGCCTAAGAAGCTTAAGGTCGAGAACATCAGGATCTGATTTCCGATATCGGTGGTCGCCATAATCAGCACGGAGCTGATACTGTTCGGGATAACTTCTTTCAACAGAATCCGGAGCCGGGACGCGCCCAGTGCCTCGGAAGCGGTCACATATTCATTTTCCTTGACGCTTAAGACCACGCTCCGCATGAGTCTGGCATAGGTGGGCCAGGCCACGATGACCAGGGCGAACATGGTGTTGAACAGGTTGGAACCCATCACAGCGTTGATGATCATGGCCAGAATCAGGGACGGGAAGGACAGAATCATCTCCGAGAGACGCATCATCACATTGTCCACCCAGCCGCCCACATAGCCTGCGATGGCTCCGTAAAAGGTACCGATGACGCCCGCGATCACCACCGTCAGGCAGCCTGCCAGCAGAGAATACCGACCGCCGTAAATCACACGGCTGAAGATATCCCGGCCAAAGTTGTCCGTGCCGAAAAGATGTTCCGCCGACGGAGCCTTCAGCCGCAGGGTCAGATCCTGGGCAATGGGATCATAGGGCGCAATAACCGGCGCCAGAATCGCCAGCAGGATCCAGGCCAGACAGATGATAACGCCCAGAGTAAATAAATAGTTGGATTTGAACATTTTTTTGATTGAACGAATCATCCGTTGCACCTCACTCTCGGGTCAATGACGCCATAGAGAATATCCACGACCGTATTGATCACCATGTAATTCAAAGCTATCAGAAGCGCCACTCCGATGATGGACGGATAATCCACGGAAAGCACCGACTCATAGGCAAACTGTCCCACGCCGGGCCAGTTGAAGATGGTCTCCACCAGTACCATGCCGCCTAAGAGGTTTCCAAGACCCAGACCGATGACGGTCAGTACCGGAATCAGCGCATTGCCCAGGGCATGGCGTACAATCAGTCCCACACGGCTTAAGCCCTTGGCTCTGGCCGTACGGATATAATCAGTGGACATGACATCCAGCAGGTTCGACCGGGTCGTTCTGGTAATCAGACCCATGGTAAAGGCCGCCAGCACCAGTCCCGGCAGAATCAGATGCTGCAGGGCGTCCAGCGCCTTGGCCGGATTGCCCTCGATCAGGCTGTCGATGACATACATACCCGTCACTGTGGCCGGAGCGGAAAAGCTGTTGCTTAAACGGCCCGGTCCTGGGAAAATATGTAATTTATAATAGAAGAAATACAGCACTAAAAGGGCGAACCAGAAGCTGGGGATGCTGACGCCGGTTACAGACAGGGCGCGCACCACCTGGTCAAGGATACTGTTTCGCTTAATGGCGGAAATGACGCCGAACAGGATACCAAAAAGCGCCGCCAGAATGATCGCGAAAAGCGCCAGCTCAATGGTAGCCGGGTAGCATCTGGCCAGCTCATCCAGCACCGGCTTATTGGTACGGATGGACGTACCCAGATCCAGATGCAGCAGATTTTTGATATACAGGATATACTGCACGAAAACCGGCTGATCCAGTCCGTATTTGGCCCGGTAAGCTGCTACAACCTCGGGATCATTTAAGGCTCTCTGGCTTAAATTCGCCACGGTCGGGTCGCCCGGTATCATTTTTGTCAGGATAAATACCAGGGTGGCCACGCCGAAGAGCATGACGACCAGATAAATCAGTCTCTTTCCTATAAATTTCAGACGTTCCATATTCCACCTCGTTTTTCTTATTTCCGCCGTGCTCCGCTCACGGCCCCGTTTCCATTTTCCACGGAGAACAGGTACTTTCGTCAGCGCTGCCGTCCCACTCTGTCCAGAGTGCGTCAGACGTTCACGACAATATCTGCCTTCGGAATCGCCGCTTTCGGAAAAACGGCTTTCGGACGGAAGAGAAATCCCCTCCGTCCGCAAGAGCCGTCCTGTATTTCTGAAGCTTACTGAATGTTAATCAGTGTCAGATCAAGCGCGTAAGGATCGGAGATGCCTACGCCGCTCAGTCTGGTGTTGTAAGCGATATGTGCCGGTGCCTGTGCGATCATAACGAACGGACCGTCCTCGTACATGGCGTCCTGAATCTTCTCCAGAACCGCGATACGTGCATCGTTGTCGGTGGCCGCCATGGTCTCCTGATACATATCTGCCAGCTCCTGATTCATATCAGCCGTCCAGCCTGCACGAAGTCCTACCACTCCGCCCGGCAGGAACTCCAGCTGTACGTTCGGGTCGTTGTAATCGGTTCCCCAGTACATTACAGTAAAGCCCAGGGTTCCGTCACGGTAAGCGTCGCCATAGCCTGCTGCCCAGGGCTGCGCTACGATATTTACATTGATACCGATCTGTGCCAGATCGTCCTTTACCTTCTGGGCCAGATCAGACAGGAGTACGCCCTCCATATCCAGATCGCATACTGTCAGATCCACGTCAAAGCCATCTGCGTAACCAGCCTCGGCAAGCAGAGCCTTTGCCTCTTCCACGTTGGTGTAATCAGCCGCTCTCTCACCCTTGCTTCCCATGAAGCCCACCTGAATGATGTCATAGGGTGTCAGCGTACCCTCGCCGCAGATGGTCTGGATTCCGGTGTAGTCCAGAGCCTTACGGACTGCCTGCTGTACCTTCGGATTTGCCATGGGACCGCTGTAGGTCTCGTTCATGTTCATCATCACAAAGCCTACGGTCTTGGTAGCGCCGTTGATGATCTCGATGCCGTCAGCGCCCTGCAGCTCTTCCATGGTATCGTCAGTCATGTTCATGGCCACATCGATATCACCGCTGGACAGAGTCATCATCTGGGTATTGGAATCCGGCTGGATCTTGATGATGTATTTATCTACGTTGGTTGCCTCGCCCCAGTAGTTCGGGTTCTTCTCCAGAACCACTTCCTCGTCCGGGGTGTAGCTGGTCATCACATACATACCGGAGCCTGCGCTGGTGGTATCCAGGTAGGACTGTGCGGTATCTGTGGTGGCTGCGTCCTCAGCGTCGGTTCCGCCGTTCTCCTTTACTACCGCGCTGTCCAGTACAGCCAGAGAGCTGTAGGTCAGCTTGGAAAGGATGGCGCTGTCCTGCTGATTCAGATGGAAAACGATGGTCTTCTCATCGGGAGTCTCGATGCTGTCGATGGTATCCGCGATGAAGGCCGGGTTGCCCTGCAGGTTCTTGCAGCGGTTGATGCTGAAGGCCACGTCCGCAGAGGTCATGGGATTACCGCTTGCGAAGGTAATGCCGTCCTTCAGGGTCACAGTCAGGGTCAGGCCGTCCTCAGAGAACTCGTAGGTGTCAGCCAGACAGGGCTCGGGAGCGCCGTCGTTGCTGTAGAATTTGAACAGGGTCTCATAGCATGCGTTTACAATCATGGGCGGATATTTCTCATAGACATATCCCGGATCCAGGGTAGAAAAACCGGAACCCATGGCTACCACTACGGTGCTGGAGCCGGAATCTCCTGCTGCCGCGCTGCTTCCGTCAGAAGACGCGTTGTCGCTTCCACCGCCGCAGGCTGCCAGGCCGAGAACCATAGTCAGGCTCAGTGCCAGAGCTAAAAACTTCTTCTTCATAATATTGCCTCCTTTTAAACTCTATTGAGACGCCCTGGCGGGCGTTGTCTCCGTTATTTTTTATCCGGACCCTCATACAGATGACAGGCTACATAGTGTCCTGTCTCCACCTCCCGAAGCTCGGGAACCTCTGTCTTACACCGGTCACAAGCCTTAGGACACCGGGTATGAAACCGGCAGCCCGTCGGCGGATTAGAAGGGCTTGGAACCTCTCCCTCCAGATGGATACGCTTAACGCCACCCTCTCCCACCTGGGGAATGGCCGACAGCAGGGCCTCTGTGTAGGGATGATAGCGCTTCTCATATAACTGATCGTAATTCGCGATCTCCACCATTTTCCCCAGATACATGACGCCTACCCGGTCGCTGACCTGATAGACCACATTCAGGTTATGGGAAATGAAGAAGTAAGTCAGTCCTAACTTTTCTTTTAATTCCTGTAGTAGATTCAACACCTGAGCCTGTACGGACACATCCAGAGCGGACACCGCCTCGTCGCAGATGATAATATCCGGCTCCAAAGCCAGGGCTCTCGCAATACCGATTCGCTGCTTCTGGCCTCCGGAAAGCTCATGGGGATAACGGCTCAGATGATAGGTATCCAGACCCACCAGATGCATCAGCTCCTTGATGCGGGCGTCCACATCCATCTGCCCCTTCATGCCGTGAATCTCGAAAGGCTCCATGAGTATCTGCTTTACGGTTCTTCGGGGATTCAGGCAGGCCGACGGATCCTGGAAAATGATCTGGGCCTTTTTCCGCATATTTTTAAGCTCTTTTCCCTTTAAGCCCGCGATATCCGTGCCATCCAGGTAAATATGGCCGCCCGTGGGCTTCAAAAGCCGCACCAAGGAACGTCCCAGGGTACTCTTGCCGCAGCCGCTCTCGCCCACCACACCGAAGGTCTCGCCCCGCATGATCTGAAAGCTCACATCGTCCACAGCCCTGACCGTACCTGATTTTTTGTCTTTTCCTTTAAAATATACCTTCACATGGTCGGCTTCCATCAATACGTTGTTCTGATTTTCCATCCTGATTTAGGCCTCCTCGTTCTCTTTCGCATACTGCCAGCAGCGCACCAGGCGTCCATCGGAAAGCTCCGCCATGGGCGGCTCCGCTTTCCTGCACTGGTCGGTGGCATAGGGACATCTGGGAGAAAAGCTGCAGCCCTCAATACGCTCGGTGGGGTTCGGCACCATGCCCTCGATGGTCTCCAGAGGATTCCGTTCCCTGGTAATCTTCGGGATGGCGTTCAGAAGTCCCTTGGTATACGGATGCTTCGGACTCTCAAAAAGCTCCTTCACCGGAGCCTGCTCCACGATGTGGCCGGTATACATGACGATCACCGTATCGCACAGCTCGCTGACTACGCCCAGATCGTGGGTAATGAAGACGACGGAGGTTCCCATGCTCTCGTTCAGCTCCCGGATCAGGTCGAGAATCTGGGCCTGAATAGTCACGTCCAGTGCTGTCGTGGGCTCATCCGCAATCAGAATCTGAGGCTGACAGGCCAGAGCCATGGCAATCATGACACGCTGGCGCATACCGCCGGACATCTGATGGGGATATTCATGGGCCCGGACCTCCGGGTTCGCAATGCCCACCGCCCGCATCATCCGCACTGCCTCTTCCATGGCCTCTTTTTTCTTCATTCCACGGTGAAGCCGCAGGGATTCCGCGATCTGCTTGCCGCATTTGATAATCGGATTTAAGGAAGTCATAGACTCCTGGAAAATCATGGAAATCTCATTTCCGCGGATCTTCTGCATTTCTTTCTCAGATGCCTTCACCAGATCCTTTCCATGATAAAGAATCTCTCCTCCGGTAATCCGTCCGGGCGGGTTCGGGATCAGCTGCATCATGCCGAGAGAGGATACGCTCTTGCCGCTTCCGCTTTCGCCTACGATGCCCAGCTTCTCGCCTTTATGTAAGGTGTAATTCAGATGATCGACCGCGTGTACGGTGCCCTCAACAGTCTGGAATTCCACGCATAAATCTTTGATTTCTAATATCGTCTCTGCCTGACTCATGTTTTCCTCGCTTTTTCGCTTTGCATTCATAAAGTATCGACGCGTTAATACTTGTGTGCGATAACATATGTTTAATAAGATACCACATTTTCCGGAAATTTTCAAGCTGTGATTTCACAAAGACGGCAACACTGTGGCCTGATGGGAACAATCTGGAATAGGGAAGACCGGCCTCCGCGCCAGAGGCACGAAAGCCGGTCTTCCTGAATAAGGTGGAAAAACTTAACTTGTTACTTTAGATTGTTGCTTTTTATTTCATTCTTTTTCTGCGAATCAGCGCCAGTACAGCTGCTGCGGCTGCAATCAGTACCACGTACAGCAGCGGCTGTGCAGTATCACCGGTCTGTGCAGAAGTGGTGCCCGTGGTGTTGGACTTGGAGCTGCCGGAGCTTCCGGAGGAGTTCTGTTTCTTATTGTCCTCATCCTTCTTCTCGGTCACAGTCTTCAGATCTGCTACTGCAGTCTTCAGAGCGTTCAGCGCATCGCTGATTTCCTGAGAAGTAGCGTTCGGGTTCTTCAGAATCTTCTCAGCATTGCTCAGAGCAGTAGAGAATGCCTTCCAGCTGTCTGCTGTGTAGTCCTTCTTCTCTCTGTCCTTATTGCCGTTGTATACAGCCTGCAGTTCATCCTTTGCTGCCGGGGACTGACCTGTGGTCAGTGCTGCGGCTGCCTCTTCCAGACCCTTCAGTGCTGCGCTTACCTGATCTGCGGTTGCGTTCGGGTCATTCAGTACAGTCTGTGCATGTGCAAGAGCTACGGAGAACTTCGCCCAGCTGTCTGCTGTGTAGTCGCCCTGCTTCTTGTCTGCATTCTTGTCAACTGCTGCCTTCAGTGCATCCTTCACAACCGGCTGATCCGGATTCGGTAATTCTTTCTTCACCAGACCCTTGTATGCGTCGTTCAGTGTCTTTACAGCTGCGTCTACAGTCTCCTGTGTCGCGTTCTCGTCTGCCAGTACATTCTGTGCTGTCTTCAGAGCTTTTGCAAATGCGTCCCAGGTCTCGTCGGTGTAGTTCTCCTGCGTCAGATCCTTGTACTTGTCTACGGTCTCGGTCAGAGTTTTCTTGTCAGCCGGCTCTACTACCTTCTTACCATAGAAGTTGATCTCGGACAGACGTGCATAATCTACATCCCTGCCGCCGGTCTTTGCTCCGTGGATGATAACCTTTACGTGCGTGATGTTTGCCTGCTCCATACGGATGCCGGATCTCATCTCATTCTCTTCTACAGTCTTTCTTCCTACTGATGAGAAATTCTCGCCATCTGTGCTTACCTGCACCTCATAATCGGTTACCTTACCGTTGCCGGTATTCTTCACGATTTCTACCTTCTCCAGGTTGTATGCGTCGCCCAGAGCCAGGGTAATCTCCTTCGGCAGTCCAACGTTGCTTCCGTAGTACGGGGACTCCCAGTAGTTGGTCTCATCGCCATCCACCAGCTTGCTCGCCACGTTACTCTCGCTGTACAGCGCATCTGCGCTCATACCGCTCTTGTCGGTGATAGCCTCTGCGGTCAGTTCAGACTCTACCAGCGCGTCAGCCGCCTTCTTCATGGCAGCGATAGCCTTCTTCACATCG